>CAMGFF010000016.1 GCA_946055125.1 uncultured Prevotellaceae bacterium
GCAAATATCGGTGCTAAAGAGCATCGAAGTGGGTATCAACGAGAACCCTAATGAGACCTGGGACGTGGTACTCACGGCCATAGTGCCCACCATGGCCGATGTGGAAACCTATGCCAAGCACCCCGCGCACGTGGCCGCGGCCGGGCTGCTTGCCGGACATAAAGACATGAGAGCTTGTGTGGACTATGAGTTTTGATTTTTCCCACATAAGGCACTAAACTTCTCACGGCGTGAGTCTGCAAAATAGCAGATTCGCGCCGTGCCGCTTTATAATTGTGGAAATTTGCCACAAAATCGCCGAATTTTTAGCAAAAGTGCATAGCAAAATATTTTTTCGTGATTTTTTTCAATAATATTTGCACAATTGCTTACAAAATGCTTATCTTTGCACAGAATTTCAAAACAAATGATATTGAAAGGTGAAAAAGACGATTAGGTTTACAAAAATGCACGGGGCCGGCAACGACTACATCTACCTCAATTGCATGGAGGAGTGTCCCACCGATTTAAGCACGCTTGCCGTGGCGATGAGCGACAGGCACAAGGGCGTGGGTTCGGACGGGCTGGTAGCCATCATGCCCTCTGCGGTAGCCGATTTCAGGATGCGCATGTTCAATGCCGATGGCTCGGAGGGCGAGATGTGTGGCAACGCATCGCGCTGCATAGGCAAATATGTGTATGAGAAAGGGCTCACTCACAACCGCCACATCACCCTCGAGACGCTTGCAGGAATCAAGACGCTGTCGCTTGCCGTGACCGGCGAAGGCACGGTGGAGAGCGTAACCGTGGATATGGGCGAGCCGGTGCTGGAGCCGGCAAGAATACCGGTGGCAACCGGCCGCGACGTGATAATGATGCCGGTGGCCACGAGCAGCGGCGTGGTAGAAATCACCGCCGTGTCGATGGGCAACCCGCATGGAGTGGTGCTCGTGAAGCAGCTCGCCGACGTCGACGTGCACGGCACCGGGCGCGAGCTTGAGGTGAATCCCCTCTTTCCCCAGAAGGCCAATATAGAATTTGCGCAGATACTCAAGCGCGACGAGATAGTGATGCGCGTGTGGGAGCGCGGCAGCGGCGAGACCCTTGCCTGCGGCACCGGGGCCTGCGCCACCCTTGTGGCGGCAGCCCTCACCGGCAACTGCGACCGCAAGGCCACCATTCACCTGCTGGGCGGCGACCTGCTCATTGAGTGGCAGGAGAAGAACAACCATGTGTATATGACCGGCCCGGCCACGATGGTGTTCGAAGGAATTTATTATGTGGAATAAAAAGGAACAAAGAATAACTAATGATACGTGTAAACGACAATTTCAGCAAGCTACAGGAGTCATACCTTTTCTCCGAGATTGCCCGCAAGGTGAAGGCATTTGAGGCCGAGCATCCCGAGGCGAGCATCATCAGGATGGGAATTGGCGACGTGACGCTCCCCATCTGCGAGGCATCGGTGAAGGCGATGCACAAGGCAGTGGACGAGATGGGCAACCGCGCCACCTTCCACGGCTACGGCCCCGAGCAGGGCTACGCCTTCCTTGCTGAGTGCATATCAAAATACGACTACGCCGAGCGTGGCATCGCCATTGCCACCGACGAGATTTTCATAAGCGACGGTGCCAAGAGCGACACCGGCAACATTGGCGACATTCTCTCGACCGACAACCTGGTGGCAGTGACCGACCCGGTATATCCCGTGTATGTCGACTCGAATGTGATGGCCGGCCGTGCCGGCACACTCACCGAGCGCGGCACGTGGAGCAACATCATGTATATGCCCTGCAATGCCGAGAATGGCTTCATTCCCGCCCTGCCGGCTGCAATCCCCGACATGATCTACCTGTGCTACCCCAACAACCCCACAGGCACCACACTCACCCGCAGCCAGCTCAAGGCATGGGTCGACTATGCCTTGGAGAACAAGGCCCTGCTACTCTTCGACTCGGCCTACGAGGCATTCATCACCGAGGACGACGTGCCTCACTCCATATATGAGATTGAGGGAGCACGCCGCTGCGCCATTGAGTTCCGCAGCTTCTCGAAGACGGCGGGATTCACCGGCCTGCGCTGCGGCTACACCGTGGTGCCCAAGGAGCTGATAGGATATGACTCCGAGGGACGGCCCATGATGCTCAACAAGCTGTGGAACCGCCGCCAGTGCACCAAGTTTAATGGCGCAAGCTATGTGACCCAGCGTGCCGCCGAGGCCATCTACACCCCCGAGGGCCGCACCCAGGTGCGCGAGGCGATAGCCTACTACCTGCGCAACGCCCTCATCCTGCGCAGCGGGCTGGCAGCAGCCGGGCTGGAGGCAGTGGGCGGCGTGAACGCGCCCTATGTGTGGGTTAAGACCCCGCGGGGCATGACGTCGTGGGAGTTCTTCGCCAAGCTGCTCGGCGAGTGCCACATTGTGGGCACACCGGGAGTGGGATTCGGCCCATCGGGCGAGGGCTACTTCCGCCTCACCGCCTTCAACACCTACGAGCTCACACTTGAGGCCGTGGAGAGAATTAAGAATTTCAGATTATAAGAACATATAAAAAACACTAAACGTTCAGAGTTATGTCACAGTTAAGATTCAAAGTAGTTGAAACTGCTTTCGACCGCAAAGCGCTGAAAGTGGAGATTCCCAAGGAGCGTCCTACGGACTACTACGGCAAGTATGTGTTCAACCGCAAGAAGATGTTTGAGTATCTACCTAAGAAGACCTACGACGCACTTGTGTATGCAATCGACAACAAGGAGCCTCTCAACCGCGAGGTTGCCGACAGCGTGGCTGCCGGCATGAAGCAGTGGGCCATCGACAATGGCGCAAAGCACTACACACACTGGTTCCACCCCCTCACCGACGGCACAGCCGAGAAGCACGACTCATTCATTGAGCACGACGGCAAGGGCGGCGTGATGGAGGAGTTCTCAGGCAAGCTGCTCGTGCAGCAGGAGCCCGACGCATCGAGCTTCCCCAATGGAGGAATCCGCAACACCTTCGAGGCCCGCGGCTACTCGGCATGGGACATCTCATCGCCGGCATTCATCATCGACAACACTCTGTGCATCCCCACAATCTTCATTTCCTACACAGGAGAGTCGCTCGACTACAAGACACCGCTGCTGCGTGCGCTCAACAGCGTGGACAAGGCGGGAACTGCCGTGGCACAATACTTCGACCCGGCGGTGAAGCACGTCTACTCCTACTTGGGCTGGGAGCAGGAATACTTCTTGGTCGACGAGTCCCTCTATGCCGCACGCCCCGACCTGGTGATGACCGGCCGCACCCTCATGGGACACGAGAGCGCCAAGAACCAGCAGATGGAGGACCACTACTTCGGTGCAATCCCCTCGCGCGTGGAGGCGTTCATGCTCGACCTTGAGATTGAGTGCCACAAGCTGGGAATCCCCGCCAAGACACGCCACAACGAGGTTGCCACCAACCAGTTTGAGCTTGCCCCTATCTTTGAGGAGACCCAACTGGCCAACGACCATAACCTGCTGCTCATGTCGCTCATCGCCGACGTGGCACGCCGCCACAACTTCCGCGTGCTGCTGCACGAGAAGCCATTCGCCGGCATCAACGGCTCGGGCAAGCACAACAACTGGAGCCTCGGCACCGACACCGGCGTGCTGCTCTTCGCTCCCGGCAAGACGCCGAAGGCCAACCTCCAGTTCATCACCTTCATTGCCAATGTGATGGCAGCCGTGTATAAGCACAACGGACTGCTCAAGGCCTCCATCTCGTCGGCAACCAACCAGCACCGCCTTGGCGCCAACGAGGCGCCCCCTGCAATCATCTCCATGTTCCTCGGCTCGCAGCTCTCGGAGATTCTCGACAAGCTCGAGAAGAGCACCAAGGACGAGCTCATCAACTTTGCCGGCAAGGAGCAGATTGAGCTGGGCCTCTCGCAGATTCCCGGAATCCTCATCGACAACACCGACCGCAACCGCACCTCGCCTTTCGCCTTCACGGGCAACCGCTTTGAGTTTCGAGCTGTGGGCTCATCGGCCAACTGTGCATCGGCAATGATTGCGCTCAACGCCGCCGTGGCCGACCAGCTTGGCGAGTTTAAGGCAGCTGTGGATAAGCGCGTGGCAGCCGGCGAGGCACTGGAGCATGCCATCCTCACCGAGGTGAAGGCGCTCATCACCCTCTCCAAGCCCATTCACTTCGATGGCAACGGCTACAGCGACGAGTGGAAGGCCGAGGCCGCACAGCGCGGGCTCGACTGCGAGACATCGACTCCGCTCATATTCGACTCCTACCTGCGCCCCGAGAGCGTGGAGATGTTTGCCCGCACCGGCGTGTTCAGCGACGTTGAGCTGAAAGCCCGCAACGAGGTGAAGTGGGAGATCTACACGAAGAAGATACAGATTGAGTCGCGCGTGCTTGGCGACCTCGCCACAAATCACGTGCTGCCCGTGGCCACCCGCTACCAGTCGCTGCTGCTCGACAACGTGTTCAAGATCAAGAGCCTCTTCCCCGCCGACCGAGGCACGAAGATTGCCGAGCAAGACCTTGCCATGATTGAGAAGATGGCCGAGCACATGCTCGTGATCAAGCAGCGTGTGCACGACATGATTGCCGCCCGCAAGGTGGCCAACAAGATTGAGAGCGAGCGCGATAAGGCAATCGCCTACCACGACACCGTGTACCCGCACATGGACGTGATTCGCTACCACATCGACAAGCTCGAGCTTATGGTCGACGATGAAATGTGGCCGCTGCCCAAGTATCGCGAGCTGCTCTTCATTCGCTGACTCACTGCCCGCAAGCAAAGGAGAATATAACGAAAAAAAGACTAAATGAGCCTCGGCGGCTCATGGGTTAACAGCCACTGCCGGCCCCGTCGCTGCCGGCAGTGGCTCACCCATAGCCGGTGAGAGTTTCAAGAATATTGAGAGAGAAAAAAATAGCACTGAGAATCAACGTTTCTCAGGTTATAATCTTTTTATTGACGTGTGTTGTGGGGGTTGCAGAGTGATGTTTTTTCAAAAATTTCATTTTGTTTATCTGTTCTTTTTCATCTGCAACGTCCACACACTCGTTTTTTTATTCGCTAATCGATAAAAATAAAGAAACTTTATGTTACCACGACAACAGGGACTATATGATCCTATCAACGAGAAAGATGCGTGTGGAGTGGGTCTCCTCGCCAACATCAATGGCATAAAGTCGCACCAGCTGGTGGAGAAAGGCCTGCAGGTGCTTGAGAACATGGTGCACCGTGGCGCCGAGGGAGCCGACTCGAAGACCGGCGACGGCGCCGGCATAATGGTGCAAATTCCGCATGAGTTTATCCTGCTCCAGGGCATTGCCGTGCCCGAGAAGGGGCGCTATGGCAGCGGCCTTGTGTTCCTGCCCAAGAACGACGACTCACAGCAAATTATTTTCGACCTCATAGAGCGCGAGGCCCTCGAACTTGGCCTCACACTGCTGCCGGTGCGCAACGTGCCCACCAATAATGAGCAGCTTGGCGAGGTGGCAAAGGCCGCCGAGCCCGCAATCAAGCAGATTTTCGTGGCCGATGAGCGCACCAACGAGGACATTGAGCCCAAGCTCTACATTCTGCGCCGCCGCGTGGAAAAGAAAGTGGCCGAGTCGGCCATCGCCGGCAAGGAGGACTTCTATGTGGTGTCGCTGTCGTCGCGAATCATCATCTACAAGGGAATGTTGTCGTCGCTGCAACTGCGCTACTACTTCCCCGACCTCATGAACCCCTATTTCACCACGGGAATGGCGCTGGTGCACTCCCGATTCAGCACCAACACCTTCCCCACATGGAGCCTCGCACAGCCCTTCCGCGTGCTTGGCCACAATGGTGAAATCAACACCATAAAGGGCAACCGCATGTGGATGCACGCCCGCGAGTGCGTGCTCAACCCCAAGTCGCTCGGCGGAGCCGACGTGACACCCATCATTCAGCCCAACATGAGCGACAGTGCCTCGCTCGACAACGTGCTCGAATACTTCGTGATGGCCGGAATGTCGCTGCCTCACGCCCTGGCAATGCTCGTGCCTGAGTCGTTCAACGACAAGAACCCCATCTCGCCCGAACTGAAGGCATTCTATGAGTATCACAGCATCCTCATGGAGGCCTGGGACGGCCCCGCCACGCTGCTCTTCAGCGACGGCCGCTATGCCGGCGGAATGCTCGACCGCAACGGCCTGCGCCCGGCCCGCTACCTCATCACCAAGAACAACACCATTGTGGTGGCTTCGGAGATGGGCGTGCTGCCCTTCGAGGCCTCGGAGGTGAAGGAGAAAGGCCGCCTGCGCCCCGGCAAGATGCTCATGGTCGACATGGAGAAGGGTGAGGTGCTCGACGACGCCCTGCTCAAGGAAAATCTCGCCAATGAGTTCCCCTACCGCGACTGGCTCGCCAAGAACCGCATTAAGCTCGACCAGATCAACAGCGGAAAGAAGGTGAACAACGACGTGCCCGAATACATGCGCCTGCTCACCACCTTCAACTATCACAAGGAGGAAATCGAGAGCATAATCACTCCCATGGCAACCGACGCAAAGGAGCCGGTGCACTCCATGGGCAACGACACTCCGCTGGCCGTGATGAGCGACATTCCACAGCCGCTCTACAACTACTTCCGCCAGCACTTCGCCCAGGTGACCAACCCGCCTATCGACCCTCTGCGCGAGGAGCTGGTGATGAGCCTCGACAGCTACATAGGCGCAATAAAGATGAACTTGCTCGAGCCCACGCCCGACCTCTGCAAGATGGTGGAGCTCAACCGCCCCATCCTCACCAATGCCGAGCTCGACATTCTGTGCAACCTGCGCTACAAAGGCTTCAACACCCGCAAGGTGAAGATGACCTTTGCCGTGGCCGACGGCGCCGACGGACTGCGCAAGGGCATTGAGAGCCTGTGCACCGAGGCCGAGAAGGCCGTGGACGAGGGCTGCAACTACATCGTGCTCAGCGACCGCGACGTGGATGCCGGCCATGCCCCCATTCCCTCACTGCTTGCCACCTCGGCAGTGCACCACCACCTCATCGAGCGCAAGAAGCGCGTGCAGACGGCGCTTATCATCGAGACTGCCGACGCCCGCGAGGTGATGCACTTCGCCCTGCTCTCGGGCTACGGCGCAAGCGCAATCAACCCCTACCTGGCATTTGCCGTAATCGACGACCTGGTGAAGCGCAAGGAAATTCAGTTTGACTTCAACACAGCGATGAAGAACTACATCAAGGCCGTCGACAAGGGTCTGCTCAAGATTATGTCGAAGATGGGTATCGCCACCATCACCAGCTACAAGGGAGCGCAGCTCTTTGAGGCCATCGGCCTGTCGCAGAGCCTCATCGACGCTTACTTCGGCAAAACGGTGTCGAAGATTGGCGGAGTGGACATCACCGACCTTGCCAATGAGATTCTCGCGTCGCACACCAAGGCATGGAGCGAGGGCTTCGACGACCGCCTGCCGCTCAACAACCTGGGCATGTATGCCTTCCGCAAGACGGGAGAGCTTCACGCCTGGAACCCCGAGACCATCGCCACGCTGCAAATTGCCACCCGACTGGGCAGCTACAAGAAATTCAAGGAATACACAGCCGCCGTGGATGGCAAGGCCCACCCCATATTCATTCGCGACTTCTTCGACTTCAAGAAGGGCACACCCATTCCCATTGAGGAAGTGGAGGGCGTGGAGAGCATCATGCACCGCTTCGTGACAGGCGCGATGTCGTTTGGCGCAATCAGCAAGGAGGCCCACGAGGCCCTTGGCATTGCCATGAACCGCATTGGCGCCAAGAGCAACACCGGCGAGGGTGGCGAGGATGCCGAGCGATTCAAGCCCCGTGCCGACGGCACTTCGGCACGCAGCGCAATCAAGCAGGTGGCCTCGGGACGCTTCGGCGTGACTGCCGAGTACCTGGTGAATGCCGATGAAATACAAATCAAGATAGCCCAGGGCGCAAAGCCCGGTGAGGGCGGTCAGCTCCCCGGCTTCAAGGTCGACAAAGTGATAGCCAAGACCCGCCACTCAATTCCCGGAATCTCGCTCATCTCTCCCCCACCTCACCACGACATCTACTCGATTGAGGACCTGGCACAGCTCATCTTCGACCTCAAGAACATCAATCCCTCAGCGAAAATCAGCGTGAAGCTGGTGGCCGAGAGCGGTGTGGGCACCATTGCCGCAGGTGTGGCAAAGGCCAAGGCCGACCTCATCATCATCAGCGGCGCCGAGGGCGGCACGGGAGCAAGCCCCGCAAGCTCAATTCGCTATGCCGGGCTCCCCGCCGAGATAGGACTTGCCGAGACACAGCAGACTCTCGTGCTCAACAACCTGCGCGGGCATGTGCGCCTGCAGGTCGACGGACAGCTCAAGACCGGCCGCGACGTGGTGATTCAGGCCATGCTCGGAGCCGAGGAATTTGGCTTCGCCACCTCGGCGCTCATCGTGCTGGGCTGCGTGCTCATGCGCAAGTGCCACAAGAACACCTGCCCGGTGGGCGTGGCCACACAGAACGAGGAGCTGCGCAAGCGATTTGCCGGCAAGGCCGACTATCTCGTGAACTTCTTCACCTTCCTCGCCGAGGAAATACGTGAGTATCTTGCCGAAATTGGCGTGCGCCACTTCGATGAAATCGTGGGCCGCAGCGACCTGCTCACCGTGAAGCAGGGCGTGCACGTGAGCAAGACCGAGCACCTCGACTTCTCGCGCCTGCTCTACCGCCCCGAGGAGTGTGCCACAAATGCCATTATCAACGTCACAGAGCAGGATCACGACATCAACAACGTGCTCGACCGCGAGCTTATCAACCGCAGCTATCCCGCAATATCCTCGGGAATGCCCGTGGAGCTCGACTTCTCGATAAAGAACATCAACCGCTCGGTGGGCGCAATGCTCTCGGGTGCGGTGGCCAAGCGCTATGGCAACGACGGACTGCCCGACAGCACCATCTCGTGCACCTTCCGCGGCTCGGCCGGACAGAGCTTCGGCGCCTTCCTTGAGCACGGAATCTCATTCCGCCTCGAGGGCGACGCCAACGACTATGTGGGCAAGGGACTCTCGGGCGGACGCATCGTGATTGTGCCTCCCTCGGGAAGCACCTTCGCCCCCGAGGACAATATCATCGCCGGCAACACCATTCTCTATGGCGCTACGTCGGGCGAGATGTATATCAACGGCCGCGTGGGCGAGCGTTTCTGCGTGCGCAACAGCGGAGCCACGGCCGTGGTCGAGGGCGTGGGCGACCACTGCTGCGAGTATATGACGGGCGGACGCACCGTGGTGCTCGGACCCACAGGACGCAACTTCGCTGCCGGAATGAGCGGAGGCGTGGCCTATGTGTGGAATCCCAAGGGCGACTTCGACTACTTCTGCAACATGGAGATGGTGGAGCTCTCGCTCATCGAGGACATGGCCGACAACCGCGAGCTTTACCGCATCATCGGCAACCACTACAAGTACACCCGCAGCGCTCTTGCCGCCAAGATGCTCGACAACTGGCAGGAATACGTCGACCAGTTCATCAAGGTGATACCTTTCGAATACAAGAAGGTGCTCCACGATGAGAAAATGGAGAAGCTCCAGAGCAAAATAAGGCAGCTCGACCGCGAATAAGTCACTTAATTCAAGAACCCCAAGCAATATCACGATAAAGAAATATGGGAAATCCAACAGCATTTTTAAGCATCGACAGAAAAGAAGCAGGCTATCGGCCCATAAGCGATAGAATAAAGGATTTCGGCGAGGTGGAGCAGACGCTCAACCCCGAAGACCGCCGCTTGCAGGCATCGCGCTGCATGGAGTGCGGCGTGCCATTCTGCCACTGGAGCTGCCCCACCGGTAGCCGTCCGCCCGAATGGCAGGACCGCCTCTTCAAGAACGACATTCGCGGCGCCTACACAATACTCACCCAGACCAACGACTTCCCCGAGTTTACCGGCCGCGTGTGCCCGGCGCTGTGTGAGAAGGGGTGCGTGCTCAACAAGTCGCACCAGCCCGTCACCATACGCGAGAATGAAGCCGCAATAGTGGAGCGTGCCTTCCTTGAGGGCATAATACAGCCTTTCCTGCCAAAGGTGCGCCTGAGCAAGACCGTGGCCGTGATTGGCTCGGGGCCGGCCGGACTGGCTTGCGCCAACCGGCTGAACCGCATGGGCTACCAAGTCACCGTGTATGAGAAAGACGAGGCCCCCGGCGGACTGCTGCGCTTCGGCATCCCCGACTTCAAGCTCAACAAGAGCGTTATCGACCGCCGCGTGAAGCTCATGGAGGAGGAAGGCGTGAAATTCATCTGTGGCGTGAAGGTGGGGACCGATGTGCCGGTGAAGGAGATTATCGACAAGCACGACGCCGTGTGCATCGCCATTGGCTCGGGCGTGCCACGCAACCTCAATGTGGAGGGCCGCGAGCTGAAGGGCGTGCACTTCGCGCTTGAGCTGCTCCAGCAGCAGAACCGCGTGGTTGCCGGCAGCGAGATTCCCGCCGGCGAGCGCATCACCGCCAAGGGCAAGAACGTGCTCGTGATTGGCGGCGGCGACACCGGCAGCGACTGCGTGGGCACGGCCAACCGCCAGGGCGCTCTCAGCGTTACGCAGATTGAAATCATGCCCAAGCCCCCGGTGGGCGAGAATCCCGCCACCCCATGGCCCTACTGGCCCGTGGTGCTCAAGACCTCGAGCTCGCACGAGGAAGGCTGCGACCGCCGCTGGCTGCTCGACACACGCAAGTTTATCGCCGGCGACAACGGCCGCGTGGCAGCCGTGGAGGTGGAAGAAGTGGAGTGGCAGAAGGACGAAGCCACCGGCCGCATGAACCTCATCCACACCGGCAAGGTGTCGACCATTAAGGCCGAGCTGGTGCTGCTCGCAATGGGATTCACCAACCCCGTCTACGATGGATTGCTCGCTGAAATATCGCCCGAGCTCGACGGCCGCAAGAACGTGAAGACCGACCAGAGCCAGATGACATCGGTTGATAAGGTGTTTGCCGCAGGCGACGCCGCCACCGGAGCATCGCTCGTGGTGCGCTGCATAGCATCGGGACAGAAAGCCGCCGCAGGTATCGACCAGTACTTGAAGAACAAGTAACATCATAGCAGCGAGGCCGGAAATCACAGCAACGTGCATTCCGGCCTCCTCTCATTTTTTCCTAAAAACCACACACACTCAAAGATATGGAGATTCTAAAACACGAATGTGGCATCGCCATGGTGCGCCTGCGCAAGCCACTCGCCTACTACAAGAAGAAATATGGCACCTGCTTCTATGGCCTCAACAAGCTCTACCTGCTCATGGAGAAGCAGCACAACCGCGGACAGGAAGGCGCCGGGCTGGGCTGCATAAAGCTCAACTCGCATCCGGGCAACGAATACATCTTCCGCGAGCGAGCGCTCGGCTCGGGGGCCATTCAGGAGATTTTTGCCAATGTGAAGAAAGGAATAAGCAACGAGATTGCCTCGAAGCACGATGAGGAGCTGCCCTTTGCCGGAGAGGTGTACATAGGTCACCTGCGCTACTCCACCACCGGCCGCTCGGGCATTAGCTATGTGCACCCATTCCTGCGCCGCAACAACTGGAAGGCACGCAACATGCTGCTTTGCGGCAACTTCAACATGACCAATGTGGAGGAGATTTTCCAAATGGTAATCGACGAGGGACAGCACCCGCGTATCTACTCCGACACCGTGCTGCTGCTCGAGCAGCTCGGCAACGAGCTCGACAAGGAACACCGCCGCCTGCACGACCGCTACAAGGCCGAGGGGCTCGACGGCATTGCCCTCACCCGCAAGATTGAGGACAACATGGAAGTGACCAATGTACTGCACGACAAGGCTCGCCTGTGGGACGGAGGCTTCGTGATTTGCGGAGCTATAGGCAGCGGCGACATATTTGCCCTGCGCGACCCTCACGGCATTCGCCCGGCATTCTACTATGTGGACGACGAGATAGTGGTGGTGGCGTCGGAGCGACCGGTGATACAGACCACCATGAACGTAGCCATCGACGACGTGCATGAGCTGACACCCGGCTCGGCAATCTCGGTGAACCGCGCCGGCGAAGTGAAAATCACCGACATTCTCGGTGAGCAGAAGAATGAGCGCTGCTCCTTTGAGCGAATCTACTTCTCGCGCGGCAGCGACGCCGACATCTATGAGGAGCGCAAGGCCCTGGGACGCGAGCTCGCCCCGGCCATACTCAAGGCCGTGAACTACGACCTCGACAACACCGTGCTCTCCTTTATCCCCAACACCGCCGAGGTGGCCTACATAGGCATGATAGAGGGACTCGACGACTACCGCCGCGGAGAGCAAATAAAGCTGATAGAGCAGCTCGACGCCTCGGCTCCCGGCTATTACCGGCAAATTGAGCAAATCATCTCCCACAAGCTGCGCGTGGAGAAGCTCGCTATCAAGGACATTAAGCTGCGCACATTCATCGCCGAGGGCGAGTCGCGCAACGACCTCGCCGCCCACGTCTACGACGTGACCTACGGCCTGGTGAAGCCCGGCGTGGACAACCTGGTGGTAATCGACGACAGCATCGTGCGCGGCACCACGCTGAAGCAATCAATCATCCGCATTCTCGACCGCCTGCACCCGCGCAAGATTGTGATAGTGTCGTCGTCGCCGCAAGTGCGCTACCCCGACTACTACGGCATAGACATGTCGCGCATGGGCGAGTTTGCCGCCTTCCGCGCCGCCATGGCCCTGCTCAAGGAGAGGCGCATGAGCAAGGTGATTGATGATGTGTACGGCAAGTGCAAGGCTCAGGAGAACCTGCCCAAGGAGGAAGTGGTGAACTATGTGACCGAAATCTACGCCCCTTTCACCGACGAGGAGGTCTCGCGCAAGATAGCGCAGATGCTCACCCCGAGCGGCACAAGGGCTGAGATTGAGATAATCTACCAGTCGCTCACAGGGCTGCACAAGTCGATACCCAATCACCCCGGCGACTGGTACTTCTCGGGCAACTATCCCACCCCGGGAGGCAATAAAATGGTGAACCGCGCGTTTATAAATTACTACGAGGGCAATGCCGACCTGCGCTGCTGACCACGAGCCACAGCACAGGCCGTGCATTGCCATGCGTGGCAATGCAAAGCGTGATTTACCAATAAGCAAACATACACAATTTCATGACAAAGACACCAAGAATCTACTTTCGTGTACTGACTGCGACACTGATGCTGCTATCGGTGTCGCTCAGTGCATTTGGAGTGAAGATTGCCGTGCTTGCCGACACGCACGTCACTCCCGGCAACGCCAATGAAGAAAAACTGCGCCAGGCAGTGGCCGAAATAAATGCCGGCGATGCTCGCTTAGTGATTCTCGCCGGCGACCTCACCAATGAGGGCAGCGACGAGCAGCTCGCCAATGTGAAAGCCATTCTCGACGGCCTCAACAAGCCTCTCTTCGTGATTCCGGGCAACCACGAGAACAACTGGAGCCAGAGCGCTTGCAAGACCTTCAACGACCTGTGGGGAAACGACCGCTTCGTGACCGAGACCGACAGCCTCGTGATTGTGGGTATCAACTGCGGCCCCTACATGAAGATGGGCGACGGACACATTAAGCAGGAAGACCTCTCGTGGCTCGACGCCACCCTGGCCAAGCGCACTGCCACCGGGAAGCGCGTGCTTAGCGTGTGCCACTACCCTATCATGCCCGACCTCGACAACTGCGCCGACTATGTGGCGGTGCTGCAAAAATACCCGGTGGTGAGCCATATTTGCGGCCACTACCACACCTTCAAGCACTACAAGGGCGGCGACATCGACGCTCTCATGTGCCGTGCACTCGACATGCGCAACGGCAACTATGGCTACTCCCTGCTCACCGTGACTGCCGACTCGGTGCTACTGCACGACAAGCAGCTCGGCGTGGCCCCCATGCTGAAGCACGCCTACGCCATCGACACCGACATCACCCCAATGGCTGCCGCCGCTAAGGAGGACTTCGCCCTGCCGGCCAATGTGAGAATCTCGCTCGTGCACCGCGACGAGGCTTCGATTTTCACCCGGATAGGACTCGACAAGGACAATGTGTACTTCGGCAACTCCTTAGGCTGCGCAAAATCGGTGAACAAAAAAACAGGCAAGGTGAACTGGACCTACAAGACATCGGCCTCGCTCTTCGCGCGCCCCGCCGTGGCAAAGAATGTGGTGGTGGTGCCCACTGCCGACAAGCGCCTCGTGTGGCTCAACAAGAAGAACGGCCGCGTGCTGCACGAGGAAGCCGCACAGGGTCCCTATGTGGCCGACGGCGTGGTGGAGGGCAACACCCTGTATCAGGGCGGATACATGACATTCCAGGCCTGGGACATCGAGAAGCACCGCCTGCTGTGGCACTACGACAGCATATTCAACTACTGCCAGGCCGCGCCCACTATCGCCGGCAACGACATTGCCTTTGGCGCCTGGGACACCAACCTGCGACTGCTCGACCGCAACACCGGCCGCCTGCGCTGGGCATGGAACAATGGCAAGAGCGCCAATATGCTCGGCCCGGGCAACTGCGTGCCTGTGGTGGCCCCCGACAAGGTGATTGTGGTGGCCCCCGACCGCTACATGACAGCAATCGACCGCACCACCGGCCGGCAGTTGTGGCGCAACAACGACTTCAAGTACCGCGAGAGCCTCGGCACTTCGGCCGACGGAAAGACGGCCTACGCCAAGACGATGGACGGCGAGATAGTGGCAGTGAGCACCGAGGGCAGCGACTTCAAGCTGCTGTGGAGGGTGGATGCCAAGCTGGGCTATGAGCACGCGCCGTGCATCGTGGTGGAGTCGAAGGGCATAGTCTTCGTGGGCTCACGCCAGGGCCTTATGTCGGCAATCGACCCCGTGAAGCAAGAGCTTCTGTGGCAATACCGCCTGGGCAGCTCGGAGTTCAACGGCTGGGAGATTGACAGCAACGGCGATGTATACACCTCGCTCATAGAAGGCACTATCTGGAGAATCAGCTGTGAGCTGTGAGACTTGACTTTATTCAAAAAAAGAAGACACTATGAACGAACCCCTTGCTGAACGAATGCGACCTAAGTCGCTCGACGAATACATTGGCCAAAAGCACCTTGTGGGCGATGGAGCCGTGATACGCCGCATGATAGAATCGGGAAGCATTGCCTCTTTTATCCTGTGGGGACCGCCGGGTGTGGGGAAGACCACCCTTGCCCGCATCATCGCCGAGCAGACGCAATCGTCATTCTTCACGCTCTCGGCCGTGACCTCGGGAGTGAAGGAGGTGCGCGAGGTGCTCGAGCGCTGCCGCGCCGAGGCGGCAAGTATGTTCTCAAAGGGGCGGCCAATTCTCTTCATCGACGAGATTCACCGCTTCAACAAGTCGCAGCAGGACTCGCTGCTCGGCGCGGTGGAGAACGGCACGGTGACACTGATAGGAGCCACCACGGAGAATCCCTCATTTGAGGTTATACGCCCGCTGCTCTCGCGCGCTCAGGTGTATGTGCTGAAGCCGCTTGAGCGCGACGACCTGCTTGAGCTGCTGCACCGCGCCATCACCACCGACCCCGTGCTCTCGAAGATGCAGGTGGAGGTGAGGGAAACCGAGGCGCTGCTGCGCTACTCGGGAGGCGACGCCCGCAAGCTGCTCAACATTCTCGACCTCCTCTATCAGGCCACGCCCGCCAACAAGCCAATCGTGATTAGCAACGACGTGGTGACCGAGAGCCTCCAGCAGAATCCCATGGCATTCGACAAGAACGGTGAGATGCACTACGACATCATCTCGGCATTCATAAAGTCGATTCGCGGCAGCGACCCCGACGCGGCAATCTACTGGCTTGCACGCCTCATTGCCGGCGGCGAGGATCCCAAGTTCATAGCACGCCGCCTGATGATCTCGGCCAGCGAGGACATAGGCCTTGCCAATCCCAATGCCATGCTCCTGGCCAACGCCGCCTTTGAGGCCATCAACAAGATAGGCTGGCCAGAGGGGCGCATTCCGCTCGCCGAGGCCACCATCTACCTCGCCACATCGCCCAAGAGCAACTCGGCCTACATGGCCATCAACTCAGCTCTCGCCTTTGTGGAGAAAACCGGCAACCTGCCCGTGCCGCTGCACCTGCGCAATGCCCCCACCAAGCTCATGGACGAGCTGGGATATGGCAAGGACTACAAGTATGCCCACGACTATCCCGGGCACTTCATCGACCAGCAGTATCAGCCCGACGCAATAGCCGGCACGCGCTTCTGGCAGCCAGCCGACAACCCACAGGAAGCCAAAATGAAGCAGCACATGGATGCCCTGTGGGGCGCGAAAAAATAACAATTTTAGCCGTTAAAATACGTTTTTGAGGGCAAATAGCTTGCTATTTCGGC
>CAMGFF010000017.1 GCA_946055125.1 uncultured Prevotellaceae bacterium
TATTTATCCCGTTTTTCGCAACTCTAATCCCCACTAAATATCTACTGTGCCGAAATCGGCCGGGGTTTGGGTGAGCAAACTTTGGCGAACTTTGCTGCCAAAAATGTTTTGCTATGTTCAATCTGAAAGAAAACAACCGCATCGTGATTACGCAGCATCTGAGTGATATGCTTACTCCGAAATAAGCAGGGTGATACTGCGCCGGCGGAGCCGGGCAGCGTGCCGGCAGCACGCGATTATGGTTAGCCCCAGAAAAGAAGCAACAGCGTGTCGTAGATACGCGATTATGTACGCCACCCGGCCTCACTCTCCGGGAGGCTATTTATTCTTATTTTCCTTCCTCTCACCAAAATCTTGCTTGGGACTCATTAAATATGATGCTTTCTTATTGGTAGCTGTTGGTTTGGGGCGCGAGACAAAAAAACCGCGGGGTTATTCGCAGGATTTCTTGTAGTAGTATGGGAGCATTTGCTCGATTTCTTCGGGAGGGGTGTCGTCGCGGAGGGTGGTCAGCACGTCGGTGAGCCACTCCTGCGGGTTGAGGCCCACGATGTCGCAGCTCTCGAGGAGGGAGTAGAAGATGGCGCTGTCGTTGCTGAAGACCTGTGTAAAATAAAAGAAAAAAAAGAAGGGCATTCTTGCGGATGCAAGATATTATTCGTAATTTTGCGAACAGATTTTTTAATTGTCAAAACATGGACACCAAGAAGGAATATACCGACCAACAGGAACGCCTTGCACGATTTGCAAAGGCTCTGGGACACCCTGCGCGTGTGGCGATTCTCAACTTCCTCGCGAAGCAGTCGAGCTGCTACTTTGGCGACATTCATGAGGAGCTACCTATCGCTAAAGCAACTGTGTCGCAGCATCTTGCCGAGCTAAAGGATGCAGGACTCATACAGGGCACAATCGAAGGGCCAAAGGTGAAATATTGCATCAACCGCGACAACTGGATGCTCGCCCGGCTGCTATTTGCGGCTTTTTTCGGCAATCAATCCTGCCAGCCAGGCAGCTCGTGCTGCAAGTAGCTGCATTTCATTAGCCCATATTATTCGCAATTCTACGAACTACAAACAAATATAAACTGAAAGAAAATGAAACAAATTAAAGTTCTTGTAAGCAGTTGCAAATGCAACCAGAAGTTTGCCTCTCTCGTGGAGCAGGTAGTGAAAGATAATGGCATTGATGCCCAAGTGGAGCGCGTGAGCGACATGATGGAAATCATGCAACATGATGTGATGTCGCTCCCGGCCCTCGTGGTCGATGGCAAGGTAGTGGCAAAGGGTGCGAAAAACGAAGCCGAACTCCTCGCAATCCTCAAGTGATGATGAAGCGATTGATTTTGGCAACATTGCTCGCCATAGCTTGCATTGTTGCAGCATCGGCACAGAGTGTTGTGGTCACTTATTTCCACGGGAAGCAGCGCTGCATCACTTGCACAAGCATTGAGAGGCTCACCAAGGAGGTTGTCAATGAGCACTTTGCAAAGGAAGTGAAAGCCGGGAAAGTTAAGCTGAAGGTAGTGGATATATCAACCGCCGAAGGCAAGAAACTCGCAAAGGACTACCGCATAACGTGGTCGTCGCTTTTCGTGGAGAACGCCACCATGCGCACCGACCTCACGCGCACCGGATTTCAGTATGCAAAAAAGCGACCCGATGAGTTCAAGAAGAGGCTGAAAGCCGAGATCGACGCACTTCTCAAGAAAAAGAAATAATGGACACGCTCAGTCAAATACTCGAGAGCAGCAACACGCCCATCGTCACCGCCTTTGTGCTCGGCCTGCTCACTGCAATCTCGCCCTGCCCACTGTTTACCAACATCACTGCCGTGGGCTACATAAGCAAGGCTATGTCGCACCGCCGCAAGGTGTTTGCGCTCGGATTGCTATACACCCTTGGACGCATCATTGCCTATTCACTGCTTGGGGCAGTGCTCATCTACATCATCCGCAGCGGTGAGGACACATTCTCACTTCAGCAAGCCGTGAGCGAAATTGGGGAGGTGCTGCTTGGTCCCATTCTGCTCCTCGTGGGTGCGTTCATGCTCTTTGCCCACAAGCTCAGTCTGCCTAAATTTGGATTCAGCGGCAACACCGGCACAACGAAACCCGGAGGCTACTGGGGCGCCCTGCTGCTGGGAGTGCTGTTTGCATTGTCGTTCTGCCCCACAAGCGGGCTGTTCTACTTCGGCATGCTCATCCCCATGTCGGCCCAGAGTGGCTATCTGCTCCCGGTGATATTTTCCATCGCCACATCACTGCCTGTGCTCATTGTGGCATGGATTATCGCATTCGGAATGGAGAACCTGAGCCGCTTTGTGGGAAAGGTACAAGCAGTGCAAAAGTGGCTCAATGTGATTGTGGCTGTGATTTTCATCGCAGTGGGATTATACTATATTGCAACATTCTATTTTCTCTGATTCATTATGATACAACAATTTGCCGACTGGCTTATCTACAGCCTGTGTGGACTCGACCCCGCCACGGGCATAGGCACAGCCTTGAATTTCTTCGTCTACGACTCACTGAAGATAATCTTCCTGCTGTTTCTCATCAGCATCATCATGGGAATAGTGAATGCCTATTTTCCCATTGAGCGGCTTCGCAACTATCTGCAAAGCCACCGACTCTTTGGGCTGCAATATCTCTTTGCATCGCTCTTCGGCGCAATCACGCCTTTCTGCTCGTGCTCGTCGATTCCCCTGTTCATTGGCTTCGTGAAGGGCGGGCTGCCATTAGGCGTAACCTTTGCCTTCCTCATCACCTCTCCGCTGGTGAATGAGGTGGCAGTGGCCATGTTTCTTGGCGCATTCGGAGTGAAAGCCACTGCAGTGTATGTGATAAGCGGCATTGTGCTCGGCACGCTCGGTGGCATGGTGCTCGGGTGCTTCCACCTCGACCACCTGCTGTCGGCATGGGTGAGACAAATACAGGCCATGAGCTCTCACCAAGCCGGTGAGTGGGAGGCCGAGAAGGTGAGTTTCGGTCACCGCCTGCCATCGATTATCGCCGAGGCGTGGCGAATAGTGCGTGGCGTGCTGGTCTATGTGCTTATCGGCATAGGAATAGGCGCTGCGATGCACGGCTTTGTGCCCGAGGGCTTCTTCGAGAGCTATCTCGCACGCGACAACTGGTATGCGGTTCCGGCAGCCGTTGTGCTTGCAGTGCCCATGTATGCCAATGCCGCGGGCATAGTTCCGGTGGTTCAGGTGTTTGTGGCCAAGGGCGTTCCACTTGGCACCGCAATAGCATTTATGATGGCAGTGGTGGGGCTTTCTCTCCCCGAGGCCACACTGCTCAAGAAAGTGATGACGTGGCGGCTTATCGCCATCTTCTTCGGCACGGTGGCAGCCTTCATCATTCTTTCGGGCTATATTTTCAATTTAATAATTTAATCAACGCTGACTCTGAGAATTTTAGTTTTATGCACCGGAAACAGCTGCCGCAGCCAGATGGCTCACGGCTTCCTGCAATCGTTCGGCAATAGCCTTGAGGTGTTCTTGGGCGGCACCAATCCTGCCGCTCAAGTGAACCCACGGGCTGTGGCTGTGATGAAAGAAGTGGGACTACGTTATCACTGTGTGTGGCGGTGCCAATGAGAATTGCCCTACGTTCAGCGGCAGGGTGGCTCACAGGCTGCACATAGGCTTCGACGACCCCTCGCACGCCGTGGGCACACCCGAATTTATCGACGCGGAGTTTCACCGTGTGCGCGACGAGATAGGCTCGCGCTTCCGCGAGCTCTACCTGTCGATGATAACGAAATGATGGGAATGTGGAGCCGCGCTATTCTTTCTCGCTCAGTTCGAGCCAGCGCAGCTCCTTGTCGTCGAGGAGCGACTTCACCTCATCGTAGCGGGCCGACTTGGCGGCTATGTCGTCGATGGCTGTGCCGCTGTTGAATAGGGCTTCGAGCTGCTCCTTCTCGGCGGTGAGGGTGTCGATTTCGGCGGTGAGAGCCTCAAATTCGCGCCGCTCGGCATAGGTCATCTTGTTCTTTCGCTGCTCGGCACGCTGCTGCTTGCGCTCCTGCTGCGAAGCGTTCTTGTCGCCCCCGCTCTCGGCCTTCTTTTCCTGCTGCTCGGCACGTTCCTTCTCGGTGCGCCACAGACGGTAGTCGGAGTAACCGCCGGGGAAGTCCTTAATCACACCGTCGCCCTCAAAAGCAAAGATGTGGTCCACGATGCGGTCCATGAAGAAGCGGTCGTGCGAGATCACTATCACGCAGCCCTTGAAACTGTCGAGATAGTCCTCGAGCACCTCCAGGGTGCGAATGTCGAGGTCGTTGGTAGGCTCGTCGAGAATGAGGAAATTAGGCTTGCGCATAAGCACGGTGGCCAGGTAGAGGCGGCGCTTCTCACCACCACTCAGCTTCTCAATGAGCTTCTGCTGGTCGGTGGGCGAGAAGAGAAACAGTTGCAGGAACTGCGAGGCCGAGTAGCTGGTCTTCTCATCGAAATACACATGCTCGGCAATCTCGCGCACGGCATCAATCACCTTCTTCGAGCCATCGAAGGCAATGCCCTGCTGACTGTAGTAGCCGAAGCGCACCGTCTCGCCAATGTCGAAGTAGCCCGAGTCGGGCTTCACCTCGCCGAGGAGCAGCTTCACGAATGTGGATTTACCCACACCATTCTCCCCCACTATGCCCAGCTTCTCATAGCGGGCAAAGGTGTAGGTGAAATCGCGCAGAATCACCTTGTTGCCGAAAGCCTTGCTCACCGCGTGGGCATCGAAGATTTTCGAGCCAATGTAGCCAGAGCGCACGTTCAGGCTCACGTCCTTCTCCACCTTGAGCGACGCAGCACGCTTCTCAAGCTCATAGAAAGCGTCGATGCGGTAGCGAGCCTTGGTGCCACGCGCCTGAGGCTGGCGGCGCATCCACTCCAGCTCGCGGCGCAGCAGGTTCTTGGCACGCGCCACCTCGGCGTTCATCGCGTCCATGCGCTCCTGTCGCTTCACGAGGTAGTAGTCGTAGTTGCCCTGATATTCATATATGGTGCCATCGGCAATCTCCACAATCTTGTTGCACACATTGTCGAGGAAGTAGCGGTCGTGGGTCACGAGCAGCAGTGCGATGCGACTGCGCGAGAGATAGCCCTCGAGCCACTCAATCATCGAGATGTCGAGGTGGTTGGTGGGCTCATCGAGAATGAGCAGCTCGGGGTTGTTGATAAGCAGCTTGGCCAGAGCCACGCGCTTCACCTGTCCGCCCGAGAGCAGGCTGGTCTTTTGGTTCACGTTGTCGATTTTCAGTTCCGACAGAATCTGCTTGTAGCGCATCTCATAGTCCCATGCCGAGAGGCTGTCCATGCGGGCAATGGCCTCGGCAATCTCGTCGGTGTCGCCACCGGCGAGAGCACGCTCATAGTTGCGCAGGGCCACCGAGAGGGCATCGTCGCCACTGAGGCACACATCGATAATGCTCAGCTCAGGATTCAGCTCAGGCACCTGCTCCAGGTAGCCCACGCGCAGGTCGGAGCGAAACGCTATGCGCCCGCCATCGTAGTCTTCCTTGCCGGTGATGATGCGCAGCAGCGTGCTCTTTCCTGTTCCATTTTTGGCAATGATGCCTATCTTGTCGCCCTCGGCCACGCCAAGCGAGATGTCGCCAAAGAGCAGCCTGTCGCCATACGACTTAGTGAGTGCTTCGATTTGCAGAATACTTCCCATTGTGTTACGATAGAATTTTTGATGCAAAATTAGCAAAAATTCACCAAAACATTAGCCCCATTGAAACATTTTAGCTATTTTTGTGGTGCGACAAAGCCAATCTCCTCTCCATTATACTAAAAAAATTAGAAACAACGATGGCACGAAATAGAAAGAATAACGACTTCAGTTGTGGATGTCTTCTTATCACCGCTATTGCAGCATTATTTATTGCAATAACGATTTCTGGACCGTTGTTCCCCGAAGGCTCGATATTGGCCGAGAAGTGGTTTGCCCGTTTCGTGGCAGCAATGCTTTTATTATTTGTAATCACTGGTGGCTTATGGCTCTTATTAAAATTGATACACCCCAATGCCGGCAAGTCCTCTCACGATACAGAGGAAGATTACAATGATGAAGAAACGGAGGCAGACGACGACACCCTCACATTCACTATGGCTGTGGAAACCAAAGAAGTAGATAACAGCTCGGCCACGCAGAAACAGCCCACTGTGCCAACCACCAAGCTGGGCGACGAGCCTTACTTCGCAATGTGCAAGGAGCAGGCCGAAGCCATATATGCCTTCATTGAGTCGCTCGAAAGTGACACTGACTTCTGCACCAACCTCAAGGAGAACGTGCAGGGACTCGACGAAATCGACACCCTCGTGGACTTCAAGGGTCATAACAACCGCATTGCTGTTATGATGCTCGTGGATATGCTCCACTGCTACAAGATGCTTGGACACCGGCTCTCGGCCTCCTCAAGGGAATTTCTGTGCCTAAACCTCCTGGTGAGCCGTCTGCTGTGGGACAACTCGAATTTCGAGGCCTCCTATGTGGACAAAAACTCCGAAGCCTCTGATATGTCGGCCAAGATATGCCAAGCATTCTCCACAGTGCAATCACCCACCCTCGACGACGAGCCCTACGGCTTCCTCTTTGCCGTAGTGCTCCGGATATTTGCCGCCCACAAACACAAGGAGTACATGGTGCTGCTCTACCGCTTCTCATCGATTGTGGCAAAGGCCGACGGCATCATTGCACCCAAAGAAACCGAGTGGCTCTCGGGCCTGCTCAAAGCTGCCCCAAGCGACTCACACAGCACCGAAAGCTCCGACAACACTTCGTACAGAGGCGAGCTTAACGACCTAATAGGTCTGGCTGCCGTGAAAGCCGAAGTGACGAAGCTCTCCAATTTCATCAAAATCCAGCAAGAACGCACCCACAAGGGGCTGAAAGCCATTCCCATATCCTACCACTGTGTGTTCACAGGCAATCCGGGCACCGGAAAGACCACTGTGGCACGCATCATCGCCTCAATCTACAAGGACCTGGGCATTCTCACCAAAGGACATCTCGTGGAAACCGACCGAGCCGGCTTAGTGGGCGAATATGTGGGACAGACGGCTGTGAAGACCAACAAGATCATCGACTCGGCCCTCGATGGCATGCTTTTCATCGACGAAGCCTACTCCCTTGTTAATGGCGACTCCAAGGACTATGGCGCCGAAGCCATTGCCACCCTGCTAAAGCGCATGGAGGACGACCGAAGCCGCTTAGTGGTAATCCTCGCCGGTTATGGCGACGAGATGAAGCGCTTCATCGACAGCAACCCGGGTCTCCAGTCGCGCTTCAACCGCTACATTCACTTCGACGACTACAACGCCGATGAGCTGGTGCAGATTTTTGAGATGTATGTGAAGAAACACGACTATGTGATGGACCAGCAGGCCACCGAAGCACTGAAGCACTCCACAGCCTATGCCGTGGCACACAAGGACAAGAACTTCGGCAACGCCCGCTTCGTGCGCAACCTCTTTGAGCGCACCCTCGAGCAGCAAGCTATGCGCCTCGCCTCCGAAACCACTCTCACCAAAGAAGCCCTCCAACTCCTCACCGCCCCCGACATCGCCCGGTAGCCCCCACCGCATTAATTTTTACTAAAAATCAGGGCAACAGACAATATGTGCAAAATATTCACTAAATTTGCACATCGACAACCAACACACAGCAAGGCTCATGACAAGATCGTTTATTTACCCAGTTGATACCGACCAGTTCCAATTAATCAGGGAACAAGGCAAGGTTTACATCGACAAGACCGAGATGATTTTCGACCTTGTAAATGTGAGAAAATATCAATATGTGTTTCTTGCACGGCCTCGCAGATTTGGTAAATCGCTGCTGTGCAACACTTTCAAGGCATATTTTCAGGGACAAAGAGAACTATTCTATGGACTGAAAATCAACGAACTCGAAAAGGAGTGGAAAAAGTATCCGGTACTCTATTTCGACATGAGCGATCTTAAAAATTACAGCCTCCCCGATGCACGGTCGAATATCGAGCGAAAAATGCGCATATATGAGAATATCTATGGCCGCGACCCTCAGTCGGTCACCCTGAGTGCCCGCTTTAGCGACCTTATTCACAATGCCTCAAAGACCACCGGCGAAAAGGTGGTGGTGATATTCGATGAATATGATGCCCCCATTATGCGCCTGCTCTACAGCGACGACCTCGACGCAATGCGCAATATGCTTCGTGGCTTTTATCAGGTGATTAAGAGCGAAGGCGCTTACCTAAAGTTCGTGTTCATAACCGGAGTGACCGTATTCTCACAACTGAGCATTTTTTCAGAACTCAACAACCTTTATCACATCTCGATGCTCGACGAATATTCGGGCATATGCGGCATTACCAGCGAGGAACTCACCACCACGCTGCGCCCATGCGTGGAAGAATACGCAAAGAACCTTGGCATTACAGCCCACGATGCCTACGCACAACTGAAAAAGAACTACGATGGCTACCACTTCTCAAAAAACGGCAAAGACGTGTATGCCCCTTACAGCTTGCTCAAGGCTCTAAACGACAACTCCACCAACCACTATTGGTTTGAATCGGGAACTATGACTGCTCTCATTGAGCATCTGCGCCATTATCCCATCACCAGTGCCTTGGAGTACGACGGCGTGCAGGTTGCCGAGAACGAATTTAATATAGCCTGTGAGAAAGCCGAGACCCCAATACCTCTACTCTACCAGAGTGGCTACCTCACAATCCAATCCTATAATGCCCGCATCAAAGCCTACACTCTCCACTTTCCCAACCTTGAAGTGCGAGAAGGCATGATTAGCGGCTTGATGCCCCTCATTCTGAACCGCCCCACAGCCGACACCAACCGCCTTGTATTTACCATGAGCGAAGCTCTTCTCAAGGGCAACATAGGCGAAGCAATTGCCTCACTCCGCTCCTTCATAGCCAGTATTCCCTACGACATCATCACCAGGCAGGAATGGAACGATAAAAACAGCCGTGAGAGCTTCTATAAACTCCTATTTTACATGACTTTCTCCATGCTCAATTCCATTGTCGATACAGAGGTAAAGAGCATACTCGGCCGTGCCGATGTGGTTATCACTACCCACAGCTGCGTATTTGTAATCGAGTTGAAAGTGGACGACACCGTGGACAACGCCCTCGCTCAAATCGACAGTATGGGCTACGCAATTCCCTACCAAGCATCAGGTCGCCGTGTTTTGAAGTGCGGCGTGAGCATTTCATCAAAAGCCCGTAATATTACACACTGGAGGGTGACCGATGCCTGTGGGGCGTTGGTTGAGGAGCGGGATTTTGGTGGCGGGGAGTGAGCCTCGCGGTGCATCGTGCACCGCACTTTGGGCAAAATTTCTCTTAATAGTGCAAAAAAATCGAAAACATGTTGTGTAACATATAAATTATTCTCATTTTTTGAGAAATTATTTATAATTTTCGACCGCTTTTGTGAAATCGCTTTCATTTTGCAATTATCGGGCGATTGAAGCAAGGCAGCAAACTAACCGAATATCAATTCAGTAAAGACTAATAACATGAAGGTTTACGAAACTAAGGAAATCAAAAACATCTCCCTCCTGGGTAGTAAAGGATCAGGTAAAACCACACTTGCAGAGGCCATGCTCTATGAGTGTGGAGTTATAAAACGCCGTGGCACGGTTGAGGCCGGGAACACAGTGTGCGACTATTTCCCCGTTGAGAAGGAATATGGCTACTCGGTGTTCTCCACCGTGCTCTATGCCGAGTTCCTCAACAAGAAGCTCAACGTGATTGACTGTCCGGGAGCCGACGACTTCGTAGGCAACGCAATCACCGCCCTCAACGTCACCGACACGGGCGTGATTCTCATCGACGGCCAGTATGGCGTGGAGGTGGGCACTCAGAATATCTTCCGCACCACCGAGAAGCTCAATAAGCCCGTTATCTTTGCCGTGAACCAGCTCGACGGCGAGAAGGCCGACTTCGACAACGTGATAGGCCAGATGAAGGAAATCTTCGGCCCGAGAGTGGTGCAGATTCAGTTCCCGGTGGCTTGTGGCGCAGGCTTCAACTCTATGGTCGATGTGCTGCTCATGAAGCTCTACACCTGGGGTCCCGACGGTGGCGTGCCCACTATCAGCGAAATCCCCGCTGAGCTTATGGACAAGGCAAAAGAGCTGAACCAGATTCTCGTGGAGGCTGCTGCCGAGAACGATGAAACGCTCATGGACAAATTCTTCGAGCAAGGCTCCCTCACCGAGGACGAGATGCGCGAGGGCATACGCAAGGGCCTCGTGGACCGCAGCATCTACCCTGTGTTCTGCGTGAGTGCACTCAAGGACATGGGCGTGCGCCGCATGATGGAGTTCCTTGGCAACGTGGTGCCTTTCATCGACGAGATGCCGGCTCCCTGCACCGCCGACGGCGTGGAAGTGAAGCCCGATGCCAATGGCCCGCTCAGCCTCTTCGTGTTCAAGACCACGGTGGAGCCGCACATTGGCGAGGTGTCGTATTTCAAGGTAATGTCGGGCACGCTTAATGCCGGCGCCGACCTCACCAACATGTCCAAGGGCAACCGCGAGCGTCTTGCACAGATTTATTGCGTGTGCGGCCAGATTAAGACTCCGGTCGATAAGCTCGTGGCCGGCGACATTGGCGCCACAGTGAAGATGAAGGACGTGAAGACCGGAAACACCCTCAACGACAAGGGCTGCGAATACGTATTCGACTTTATCAAATATCCCGAGCCTAAGTACTCGCGTGCCATCAGGCCGCAGAACGAGCCCGATGCCGAGAAACTCAGCGAAATTCTCACCCGCATGCACGGCGAGGACCCCACTTGGGTCATCGAGCAGTCGAAGGAGCTCAAGCAGACCATCGTGAAGGGACAGGGCGAGTTCCACCTGCGCACACTGAAGTGGCGCATCGAGAACAACGAGAAGCTCATGGTCAACTTCACCGAGCCCAAGATACCTTATCGCGAGACAATCACCAAGGCCGCGCGTGCCGACTATCGCCACAAGAAGCAGTCGGGTGGCGCAGGCCAGTTTGGCGAGGTTCACCTCATCGTGGAGCCTTACACCGAGGATATGCCCAAGCCCGACACCTACCGCTTCGGCAACCAGGAATTTAAGATGAACGTGAAGGACACTCAGGTGATTCCTCTTGAGTGGGGCGGCAAGCTCGTGGTGCACAACTGTATCGTGGGTGGCGCTATCGACGCCCGCTTCATTCCCGCTATCGTGAAGGGTATCATGGACCGCATGGAGCAGGGACCGCTCACCGGCAGCTACGCCCGCGACGTGCAGGTGTGCATCTACGACGGCAAGATGCACCCGGTTGACTCCAACGAAATCTCCTTCCGCCTCGCAGGCCGCCACGCATTCAGCACCGCCTTCAAGGCAGCCAACCCCAAGATTCTGGAGCCCGTATATGATGTGGAAGTGCTCGTGCCGAGCGACAAGATGGGCGATGTGATGAGCGACCTCCAGTCGCGCCGCGCCATCATCATGGGCATGGACAGCGAGAAAGGATTTGAGAAACTCACCGCCAAGGTGCCCTTGAAGGAAATGGCCTCCTACTCCACCGCACTCAGCTCAATCACAGGCGGACGCTCGTCGTTCACCATGCGCTTCGCAAGCTATGAGCTCGTGCCGGGCGACGTTCAGGACAAGCTTCTCAAGGCCTACGAGGAGTCGAATGCCGACGAGGATTAATCCGTGCCACTGCGTATTAGCCAAGCACTTGTATTCTTAGATTTATATAGAAAACCCAATTGGGGGAGGCTGACTACACTTCAGCCTCCCCCAATTCCTATCCAGGCACCAGCGCTCCACCATTGGGCCGCACAACGTGTCACACTAATTGGCCGCAACTGAGCTTGGGCGGGGAGGCTGTCGCACTAAGGCGTCAAGCAGCACCAAACAGAGCTTTTAGGCTGTTAAAACAAGGAGATCGGGTGGGTTGTGTGGAGCTTCTGGCGGCAAAAATGGAGGATATGCAAAAAAAGTGGGCGAAATAGTTTGGAATTTCACAATTATTTGTTAATTTTGTGCCGTAATGTTAATGCTTTTGCTCTCATTGAGCTTCGGCTGCGAACAAAACTATCCCTCGCAGCGTTGTTACAATGTAGTGAATGCTTATTAAAAACATTAAAGAATTATGAAGAAATCGACCATTTGGTTACTTACCATCGTTATGGCTTGCGCGTTCTTAGGCCTTATCTATGTGCAGATTATGTATATGGAGAACATGGTGCGCATGCGCAATGAGCAATTCTCGGAGATGGTGAAGCGAAGCCTCTATGGAGTGTCGACCACGCTTGAGCAGGACGAGACGAAGTATTTCCTTGAAGAAGACATAGCCGATGTGGAGTCGTCGTTCTACAGCGACCTTCCCAACGGCCAGCAGAACCGCAGCTTTGAATACTCGGTGCCCTCGCCCGACGGCAACTCCAGCCTCAAAATCAAGGGCAACTGGAGCACGATAAAGGTGGAAGGCGAGGAAGGCAAGAGCAAATCCAATTTCACCGACCGCTACAAGAGCATGCAGGAGATACTCAAAGGGCAATACCTCTACCAGAAAGGCTTGCTCAACGAGGTGATACTCAACATACTGAGCAAGTCGAGCAACCGCCCCATAGAGGAGCGGGCCGACTCGGCACTGGTGCGCTCCTACCTGCGCTCTGAATTTGAGAACAACGGGCTGCAACTGCCATTTGAGTTTGCCCTGGTGCGCCGGGGCGGCAGCGTGGTGTATCAGTCGGCCGGCTACGCGCCCGAGCCCGACGGCCGCAACACCTACTCGCAGGTGCTTTTCCCCAACGACCCCGTGAACCGCATCAACTACCTCAAGGTGATGTTTCCCACCAAGGGCGACTACATCTTCTCGTCGATTAAGTTCCTGATACCGTCGTTTGTGCTGTCGTTCATCTTGCTTTTCATCTTCATCTACACCATCATTCTCGCTTTCCGCCAGAAGAAGCTCTCGGAGATGAAGAACGACTTCATCAACAACATGACGCACGAGTTTAAGACCCCAATCTCCACCATATCGCTCGCCGCGCAGATGCTCAACGACGACTCGGTGCGCAAGAGCCCCACAATGCTCCAGCACATCAGCACCGTGATTAATGATGAGACCAAGCGACTGCGATTCCAGGTGGAGAAGGTGCTGCAAATGTCGATGTTCGACCGCCAGAAGGCCACCCTAAAGCTCCAGGAAGTGGATGCCTCAACGGTGATTGAGAACGTGGCTCACACCTACAAAATCAAGGTGGAGAAATTCGGCGGGCGCATAAGCACCGAGCTTAATGCCGACGACTCGATAGTGAACGTGGACGAGATGCACTTCACCAACGTGATATTCAACCTCCTCGACAACGCACTGAAATACCGCCGCGACGACGTGCCGCTCGACCTGAAAATCACCACACGCAACATTCAGGATGAGAAACTTGAAATAACCGTGAGCGACAACGGCATAGGCATCAAGAAGGAGGACCAGAAGAAGATATTCGACCGGTTCTACCGCGTTTCGACCGGCAACCGCCACGATGTGAAGGGCTTCGGCCTTGGCCTGGCCTATGTGCACAAAATGATCACCGAGCTCAAGGGCGACATTCGCGTGGAGAGCGAGCCAGGTGTTGGTTCTGATTTTATAATTACTTTACCACTAATAAAATAACACGAAAAAAAAATTTGAGATTATGGAAGAAAGATTGCGTATTCTGCTGTGCGAAGATGATGAGAATCTTGGCATGCTTTTAAGAGAATATCTCCAGGCCAAAGGCTTCAGTGCCGACTTGCTTGCCGACGGAGAAAGTGGCTACAAGGCTTTCCTCAAAGGAAAATACGACCTATGCGTGCTCGATGTGATGATGCCCAAGAAGGACGGATTCGCACTGGCACAGGAAATACGCACCGTCAACAGCGAGGTGCCCATCATTTTCCTCACCGCCAAGTCGCTCAAGGAGGACATACTCGAGGGCTTCAAGATTGGAGCCGACGACTATATCACCAAGCCATTCAGCATGGAGGAGCTGGTGTTCCGCATTGAGGCCATACTGCGCCGCGTGAGAGGCAAGAAGGGCAAGGAAATCACCATGTACAAGATTGGCAAGTTCACCTTCGACACCCAGAAGCAAGTGCTCATGGTTGATGACAAGGTGACGAAGCTCACAACCAAGGAGTCGGAGCTGCTGAGCCTCCTCTGCGCCCATGTGAACGAGATTCTTGAGCGCAACTTCGCCCTGAAGACAATATGGATCGACGACAACTACTTCAACGCCCGCAGCATGGACGTGTATATCACCAAGCTGCGCAAGCACCTCAAGGACGACCCGTCGATTGAGATTATCAACATTCACGGCAAGGGCTACAAGCTCATCGCCCCCGACGTGGAAGCCAAAGCAAAATAGAGAACCCACAAGCTGAGAGGTAAGCGGTAGGAGGAACGACATTCGTGTTTCTCTTACCCCTTACCTCTTACCTCATTACCTTTCAAGAAATCATGAAACTTATCAGCTTTCTGTATCAATGGCTTGTGGCAATTCCGCTGCTGGTGGTAATCACCATCGTCATCGCACTCGCCACGAGCATAGGCAGCATTCTCTTTGGCGGAAAATGGTGGGGCTACTATCCACCTCACCTGTGGGCCAAGTGCTGGTGCCGGCTGTTCTTCATAAAGGTGCGCGTGGAAGGCCGAGAGCATATCGACCCGGCCACCTCCTATGTGTTTGTCGCCAACCACCAGAGCAGCTACGATATTTATTCCATTTATGGCTACTTAGGCCACAACTTCAAGTGGATGATGAAGAAAAGCCTCGAGAAAGTGCCCTTTGTGGGCGTGGCTTGCCGCTGTGCCGGGCACATCATGGTGGACCGCTCAAGCGCAGCCGCCGTGAAGAGAACCATGGAAACGGCCAAGCAACGGCTGCAGGGCGGAATGTCGCTCGTGGTGTTCCCCGAGGGCGCCCGCACCTGGGATGGAAAGATGCGCGGCTTCAAGCGCGGCGCATTCAAGCTCGCAATGGACTTCAACCTCCCTATCGTGCCAATCACCATCAATGGAGCATTTGAGGTGATGCCCCGCACCACCTACCAGATTAAGCCATTCGGCACCATCACCCTCACCATTCACCGCCCCATTGAGCATAATGGCGAGGACCTCGACACCATAATGGCACAGTGCCACTCCATCATCGAGTCGCGACTCAACAAATAGTTTTTTTACTTCACTCATACCTCTCTCTCGCCTACTGCGAAGATAATGAAACGAATTATTGCTATTTTTCTTGCTATATTGCCTGTGCTTGCCGCAATGGCGCAGTTTGCCGGCGACAACATCAAGAACAATCCCGAATACATATGGGGCGAAGGACGCGGCAACACCGTGGATGTGGCCGACCGCGACGCTCTTGCCGAGCTGGTGAGCCAGGTGTCGCTCTTCGTGAAGCGCGAAGGCTCGCTTGTAATCGACAACGTGCAGGCCGGCAAAGACGTGAAAAGCGAAGTGAAATATGAAAGCGTGATGAAGACTTATTCCTTTGCCCAGCTCGACAACGTGCAGCGCGTGGTGGATGGCGACGAGCCCGATTTCAGGGTGGTGCGCTACATAAAGAAAGCCGAAATCGACCGCATCTTCACAGCCCGCATTCAAAAGCTCAAGAACATGGTGCGCGTGGCCAACAACGCCTACCTCCGTGGCCAGCACGGCGAGGCGCTGCGCTACTACTACTGGTCGCTCGTGCTGCTCGAGAGCGTGCGCCACAGCAACGATGTGACCGTGACCGATGAGAAGCAGGTGGAGCATGCCGCCGGCTTGTGGCTCCGGGAGCGCATCAACGCCATTCTCGGCTCCATAACTTGCTCTATGGTGAAGCACGACGAGGGCAACACCTATGAGCTGGCATTCCTGAGCAACGGGAAGCCCGTTGCCAGCCTCGACTTCACCTACTTCGACGGACAGGACTACAGCGAGGTGACAAGCGTGCTCGACGGGCAAGCCCTTGTGGAGCTGCGCATGGGGCACACTGCCTCCACCCTGCAAGTGAGGGTGGAATATAAATATTCATTCGACGCACAAAGCGACCGCGAAGTGGCCCGGGTGCTCGAGG
>CAMGFF010000018.1 GCA_946055125.1 uncultured Prevotellaceae bacterium
GGTGTAACTAAGGATTACACCCAGGCTGTGTATTGGTATCGCAAAGCCGCAGATCAAGGAGAGTCCAATGCCCAAGGCAATCTCGGCAATTGCTATTACAAAGGCCAAGGTGTAACTAAGGATTACACCCAGGCTGTGTATTGGTATCGCAAAGCCGCAGATCAAGGAGAGTCCAATGCCCAAGGCAATCTCGGCAATTGCTATTACAAAGGCCAGGGTGTAACTAAGGATTACACTCAGGCTGTGTTCTGGTATCGCAAAGCCGCCGATCAAGGATATGCCAATGCCCAATGCAATCTCGGCAATTGCTACTACAATGGCCATGGTGTAACTAAGGATTTCACTCAGGCTGTGTTCTGGTATCGCAAAGCCGCCGATCAAGAAAACAAATATGCCCAATACAATCTCGGCCGTTGCTACGAATACGGACAAGGTGTAACTAAGAATCTCGCCGAAGCCGGAAAATGGTATAAACTTGCTGCTGATAATGGTGTTGAAGACGCAAAGAAAAAATATACTGAACTTTACGCCAATGGCTATCTCTCCGAGAAAACCGCTGTGGCTCAATCCTCCACCACTCCCCAAAAGGAGAAAAAGGATGAAACGGGCACGACAACATCCTCAAACAACGGCATTGACACCGACATTCCCATTTCCGGTGCAAGACAGCCTAACACTTTTGCCGTAATCATAGGCAACGAGAATTATAGTAATGTGGCGAAGGTGCCTTTTGCCGTCAACGACGCCAAGGTCTTTGCCGAATATTGCACTAAAACCCTCGGTTTGCCAACCGAAAATGTTTCTATCTACACCGACGTGACTTTCGGCAAACTGCTGGGCGCTATCACTCGCATGAAAAATATCGCCGATGCCTACGATGGCGACATCAACCTGATTTTCTACTATGCCGGCCACGGAATCCCCGACGATGCAAGCAAGCAGGCCTATATTCTTCCGGTTGATGCCGATGGCACTATCAAGGAATCTTGCTATCCGCTGGCCTTGCTCTATTCCACTCTTGCCTCTATGAATGCTCGCCGCGTCATGGTTTTTATTGATGCCTGCTTCAGTGGCTCCGAGCGTGGCGATGGCATGCTATCTTCGGCTCGCGGAGTGGTCATTAAGCCCCGGGAAGATGCTATTGATGGAAATGTAGTGGTGTTCTCTGCCGTGAGTGGCAATCAGACTGCTTTCCCCTACACGCCCATGAATCATGGCCTGTTCACCTACTTTTTGCTCAACAAAATCAAGGAAACCCGCGGTAATATAACCCTGGGCGAGCTTAGCGATTACGTTACCGGCACAGTCAAGCAAAAATCAATTGTAATCAACAACAAACTCCAGACTCCCACCATCACCCCCTCCGAATCCCTCCTCAACACCTGGAGATCCATTCCCCTCCGCTAATTTCACCCGGGATAATTCAGCGGGCTCCGACGTGCCGTAGATGCGCCTTTTCGCTTCCCTCATGGCTTCTATCTTGCTAATAGTTGCCGCAGCGAGCGCATCGACAGCCGCGCTCGGCTCACGAGCATCTGGTATTCGCTCTGCGTGGAGCGCACCGGCAGCAGACAGCGCAGCAGCGTGCTCGCCACGAGGTAGTCCTCCATGCGGCGGCGAATGAGCTTGTCGTTCACCGCCGGCGCGTCGGCCGAGAGGCGCAGCACAATGGCCGTGCCGCCGCCGTCGTCAGTGCGCTCCTCCACGCTGTCGATGTAGCCCGCAATCTTCGAGCACATCACCCCAAGCTCCTCATTGAGCAGCACCCCGAAAATTCCTTTCAGGTCGCACTTGGCATACTGCATCGGAGCCTCCTCATCACTCTTTCCGGCCACAATAAGGGCATACTCCGCCATCATCGAGCGGAGAATCTGCTCACCACTGAGCATCATTGTCGATAATCGAATGTTCTTCATAGTATAAAACTAAAAAATTTTCAAAATCACCCCTAATCTCTAATATCTACTCTCTAATATCTTAACAACTACCCCCGCCGCCATCGCCACCCCAATCCACCACCACAGCAGCCCGCACCCCGAAGCCGCCTCAGCCGTCAGCTCCTTCTCCTCCTCAGCCCGAGTCACCTCAGCCACCTTTGTCGCCGCACCGGCCGCCGTTTTCTTCCTCACCGACGTGTGCCTCACCGCCCTCACCGGCAGCTTTTCCACCGCCGAGCAATGCACCGGGGTCACCGTGTCGTGGTAGAAATACCACTCATCAACATTCACCTCTATCTCCTTGTCAAGGTGGAGCGAGTCGAGCCTCACCCTCGTTGCCTCCACCCTCTCGGCCGTGTGCTTCGCCGAGCGGCAGCCACACAGCACAATCACCATCACCGCAATTATTAATCTCATCATCTTCCTCACAGCATCAAGTTAATCAATCAGTTCTTCACCGCCTCATAGAGATACCTGTAGGCATACTGCGGCGAAATGTAGTATCTCGACGCACGCCCGTCGAATAGCACCCGCGTGAGAGCCTCGTGCATCACCATTCCCTCATTCTCGGCCATCATCTGCTTCACCTTGCCGTGTATCTCCAGCCACATCCGGTTCTTCAGCGTGAGCTTACGCCCCGTTATCCCCCGGTGGTTGATGCGCGACATCACGTTGTAGGCCTGTGTGAATTGCAGGTAATATCGCGGCCGCCCCTCGGCAAGCACCTCCTCAATGATTTTCATTCGGTTAATCACTCCGTCGCCCTTCATCGCCTCGCCGAGCTTCTTGCGGTAGTCGCGAAGCAGCTCGGCGTCGCGCATCTTCGTCAGTTCTCTTTTGTTTCTCATAGTATTCGTTGTGTGTTTGTTTTGAATTTGTGCTGCAAAGTTAATCACGAAATGGTAATTTGCCAAATATTTTTGTGGTATTTCTACCTCCTTTGTCATTTTTTCGTGATTTTCCTCTTTGCAAAAATTCACTCACAGGCGTGCTATCGTATTGCTTTTATGTGTAAATTTGCACTATAAATGACTTTGATTATGAAATTCACCCCAATGATAATAGCCGCTTGTGCGGCTCTGCCGCTCGGTGTGGCGGCTCAGAGTGCTTTGATGAGCACCGCTCCGCAGGGCTACATGGCGCGTGGCTCGCTCATGCTTGCCGATGGCAACTACACCGGCGCCGCCCACCAGCTGGGCCACATCGACCACCCCTCGGCCGAGGCTCGCCTTGCCATCGCCATGAGCCACTTCGGGCAGGACCGCCCCGAGTGCCTCGATGAGCTGGCGCAGCTAATCGACCTCTATCCCGCCTCTCACCTCGTGCCGGCGGCGTGGACCGCCATTGGCGATTTCCACTTCTTCCACGGCCGCTATGGCGAGGCTGCCAAGGCTTATGCCCAAGTGCCGCCCACAGCCCCCGATGCCGCCGCGCAGCTCACCCTTGCCTACCGCCACGGCTTCTCACTGCTGCGGCTGGGCGAGCTCGATGCCGCCGCGCCACTCTTCGCCCGCCTCGCCGCCTCAAGGCAGTATGCCGAGGCCGGCACTTTCTTCGAGGCCTATATCGACTATGCCCGCGGCAACTACGATGCTGCCGAGGCCAAGTTTGCCTCTGTCACCAAGAGCTCCGAGCTTCAGCAGGCCGCCAATTACTACATCTGCCAGATTCTCTTCACCCGCCACGAGTATTCGCGCGTGGTGGAGCTTGCCCGCACCTTGCTCGCCGATGAGCCAGCCCGGGAGTTCTCCTGCGAGATGAACCGCCTCGCCGGCGAGAGCCTCTACCACGAGGGCAACAACGACGACGATGCCGCCCGCTTCCTCAATGCCTATGTGGATAGCTGCGAGAGCTCGCCCGAGCGCACCTCGCTCTATGTGCTCGGCGTGCTCGACTACCGCAACCGCGAGTTCGCCTCCTGCATAAGCCGCATGGAGGGTGTCACCGCCGAGGTGGAGGATGCCATGGCTCAGAGCGCATGGCTCCTCACCGGCCACGCCCACACTAAGCAGGGAAGCCCCACTGCCGCCGCAATGGCCTATGAGAAGGCTTTCCGTCTGCCCTTCGAGGGTCCTACGCAGGAAACGGCGTTCTTCAATTATGCCCTCACCCAGGCCAGTGGCGCCCGCACTCCCTTCAACCGCTCCATCGACTTCTTCGAGCAGTTTCTCAACAAATATCCCCGCTCCTCCTATGTGACCGACGTGGAAGACTATCTCATCAATGCCTATGTGAATGGCAACGACTACGAGCGTGCATTGGAGAGCATTTCCCACATCAAGTCGCCCTCGGCGCGAGTCCTCGCCGCCAAGGAGCGTGTGCTCTACAACCTGGGAATCCAGTCGCTCTCCAATGGCAAGATTGCCGACGCTTTCTCTCATTTCCACCTCGCCCACTCCATGAACACCGCCGCCGACCCTGCCCTGCACAATGAGTGCAACCTGTGGATGGCCGAGTGCCACTACCGCCGTGGCAACTATAAGGCTGCCGCCAAGTGCCAGGAGGCTTTTATCGCCGGCACCAATGCCCGTAATGCCAATTTTGCCCTCGCTCACTACAACCTGGGCTACTCGCGCTTCCAGCTCCGAAGCTATGCCGCCGCACGCCAGGCCTTCGAGAAGGCTGCCGCAGCCAAGTCGCTCGCTGCCGCCACTCGCGCCGACGCTTACAGCCGCATTGGCGACTGCCTCTACTATGCCAAGAGCTACTCCGAGGCTGCCGCAGCCTACGACCGGGCCTACTCCACTCACCACCCCTCGGGCGACTATCCGCTATTCCAGAAGGCGGTGATGATGGGACTCACCAAGAGCCACGACGCTAAAATCGCCATAATCAACCGCCTCCTCAAGGAATACCCTAATTCGCCCATCGCCTCGGCGGCTATGATGCAAAAGGCCGATGCCTTTGTGGCTCAGGGCGACAGCGAGGCTGCCGTGAGCGCCTACGACGATATTTCTTCTCACTACAAAGGCTCGGCCGACGCCCGCAAGGCTATGCTCCAGAAAGCTATCACCCTGCGAGGCATGGGAAATGACGACCGCGCTATCGACAGCTACAAGCGTCTGATCTCGCAATATCCCTCAAGCGATGAGGCTAAGACTGCCGCCGAGGACCTCAAACTTATCTTTGCCGACCGCGGCGACCTCCAGGCCTACATCGACTTCCTCAACAGCGTGCCGGGCGCCCCGCGCCTCGACGTGAGCGAAATCGACCGCCTCACATTCGAGTCGGCCGAGAAGGCATATATCGCCCAGAACCCAAGCATCGACAAGATGCGCGACTATGTGAAGCAGTTCCCCAATGGCGCTTATCTTGCCAAGGCTCGCTACTACATCGCCAGCCACGAATATAAGGCTGCCCGCTACGATGCCGCTCTCTCTATCATCAATGAGGCTCTCGCCACCGATGCCGACGCGGCTTTTGCCGACGACGCACTCGCCATGAAGGCCGACATCCTTTTCCGCAAGAAGAAGCTCAGCGAGGCGCAGGCCGCCTATGAGGATCTTGCCTCTCGCGCCGCCTCTCTCGACAACAAGCTCAATGCACAGCTCGGAATCATGCGCACCGCCATGGAGCTGGAGCAATATGGCAAGGTGCACAGCAGCGCCGATGCTCTGCTCGCTCTCGGCAGCCTCTCGCCCGAGGAGGAGAAGGAGGCTACTTTCTGCCGCGCCTTTGCACTGAAGAAGCTCAAGAAAGGCAGTGAGGCCATCGACGATTTTGCCCGTCTCGCCCAAAACACTCAGTCGATTTATGGCGCACGCGCCGCCTGGGAGCTGGCCGACTACTACTACCAAGCCGACAACCTGAAGCGTGCCGAGAAGGTGCTCAACGACCTCATCGACGACGGCACGCCTCACCAGTATTGGCTCGCACGCTGTTTCATTCTCCTGGCCGACGTGTATCACAAGCGCGGAAATGTGACCGAGGCACGGCAGTATCTCGAAAGCCTCCGCAACAACTACCCCGGCTCCGAGACCGACATCTTCCGGATGATCGACTCCCGCCTCGCAAAGTGGAAAAAGTCCTCAAAAAAGAAAAAATAAAAGCCCACAGCCCAAAAAAGAATGATTATGAATAAGATATTCGCCCTCCTCCTCTCAATGCTACTCGCTTCCTCTGCCGTGGCTCAAGAGGACCTTTCCAAGGAAATTACCGTTGAGACCGACTACACTCCCCATGAGCGTAAGGCGGCAAAACTCAACCTGCTCCCATTGCCCTCCAAGTCGCCCTCCAAGTCGCGCGACATTAGCTACAGCGAGTGGGCCGAGCCTGCCGAGGTGCCGGCTCTCGCTCCCCTCCTTGTGCCTTATCCCTACCGCACTTCCCACAATTTCTCCTACAGCCGTGGCTATGTGGACCTCGGCGTGGGTTCTTTCGCCAATATCGCCGGCAGCGCGGGCTACGACATCGTACGTAAGCCCAATACCGACCTCAGCCTCTGGCTCCAGCACAATTCTTCGTGGTGCGGCCGGAACCGCTCCGAGAATCTTCCCGCCGAGCTCGCCGAGCCGCTCAAGCAGAAGTTCAACAGCAACGTCGTTGCCCTCGACTTCTCCCACCGGTTCTATAAAGGCACGCTCTCGGCTTCAGCCATGTGCCACTTCGACCGCTTCAACTACTATGGCGGCTATGGAGTCTATCCCTCAGGGAATCCTATTGACGGCAGCAATATCTTTCACACCAATGGCTGGAACTCTGCCGACTCCATGCAATCGGCACGCGAGTTTCGCCTCGCACTGGGCTGGCGCAACCGCAGCTCCGAGCGTTTCCACTATTCCTCGCGCCTTGTGTTCTCCCACTTCAGCCTTGCCAATGCGGTGAACGCCACTGCCGGCAACAAGGGCATTGCCGACAACCACATCGCACTCTCTTTCACCGGCTCGATGGATTGCTATGGAGCCGACGCATCGGTGGAGTATCTGGGTCGCTCCATTCCCGAGATTGTCACAAGTTTCCCGCAGCCCAAGCGCACCGATGGCGTGGGAATGATTACACTTGCCCCATTCTACCGCTATTCCCACAATAGCTTCTCGGCCCGCGTGGGCGTGAATGTGAATGTGGCGATGAGCGATGGCCCGGCCCTGCGCTTCGCTCCGCGCGTCGCTCTCGCCTATGTGGACCGGGGCTTCGCCGTGGAGCTTAATGCCACCGGCGGAAAGTGCATCTCGCTCCTCAGCGACTTATTCGCCCTCAACCGCTACATCAGCCCCACGGCTCCGCTCTCCAATCCCTATGTGCCTCTCGATGCCGAGCTGGCACTGCGCCTCGGCCCGTTCACGGGCTTCCACGCCTCAGTCGCGGCTGCCTATGGCATTTTCAATGACATGCCCATGCCTGTGGCAAGGCTCGACATTCCTCAGCTCAACTACTGCACCCAATACGCGCCCTCGAAGCTCAGTGGTGTGAAGCTCACTGCCGAGCTGGGCTACCGCTACCTCAATCTCGCCGAGGCTCGCCTCAAGCTGGCCTATTCACCGCAAGACCTCGACAAGGGCTATTTCATGGGCTACGACCGCGCCAAGTGCGTGGCCTCTTTCTCGCTCGCGGTCACTCCCATCGAGCCGCTCAAGGTGTCGCTCGGCTACGAGCTGCGTGCAAAGCGCACCACAGCTGCCTCTTTCAACGACGATGCCACGGAGCCGGCGTTGCTGCTTCGCGACCTGGGCACGGTGAGCAACCTGTCGCTCGGCGCAAGCTACCGCGTGATGAAGCCACTGAGCGTATTCGCCTCGTGCAACAACCTCCTCGGCAAGCACTGGGACCACTTCTACTCTCTCGGCGCACAGGGCTGCACCATTATGGCCGGTGCCTCCTACATCTTCTAACCCCCACACTGCTATATGAACGATTCTTTCAACATACACCAGTCACAGCGCCTCGAAAGCGACCGCGACTTCGAGCGTGCACTCCGCCCCATGACTTTCAATGACTTTGCCGGGCAGGAGAAAATCATTGAGAACCTCCGCGTCTTCGTGGCCGCCGCCCGCCTCCGTGGCGAGTCGCTCGACCACACCTTGCTCCACGGGCCTCCGGGCCTGGGAAAGACCACCCTCAGCAATATCGTCGCCAATGAGCTGGGCGTGGGCTTCAAGGTGACTTCGGGTCCCGTGCTCGACAAGCCCGGCGACCTCGCCGGCATCCTCACCTCCCTCGAGGAGAACGATGTGCTTTTCATCGACGAGATTCACCGCCTAAGCCCCATAGTGGAGGAATACCTCTACTCGGCCATGGAGGACTACCGCATCGACATCATGATCGACAAGGGCCCGGGTGCCCGCTCGGTGCAGCTCTCGCTCTCGCCATTCACTCTCATTGGTGCCACCACGCGCAGCGGCCTGCTCACCTCGCCGCTCCGCGCCCGCTTTGGCATCAACTGCCACCTCGAATACTACGACCACGCCACCCTCGAGGGAATCGTAGTGCGCTCGGCTCACCTCCTCTCGGTACCTATCACCGACGATGCCGCCCGCGAGATTGCCCTGCGCAGCCGTGGTACGCCCCGCATCGCCAATGCCTTGCTGCGCCGCGTGCGCGATTTCGCCCAGGTGAAGGGCTCGGGCAAAATCGACACCTCAATCGCACGCTTCGCCCTCGAAGCGCTGAATATCGACAAGTATGGCCTCGATGAAATCGACAACAAGATTCTCACCACCATCATCGATAAGTTCCGCGGAGGCCCCGTGGGCCTCACCACCATTGCCACGGCTCTCGGCGAGGACCCCGGCACGCTCGAGGAGGTGTATGAGCCTTACCTCATCAAGGAGGGCTTCATAAAGCGCACTCCGCGTGGCCGCGAAGTCACCGAGCTGGCCTATACCCACCTCGGCCGCTCGCCTTTCCGGTCAACCGCCTCTCTCTTCAGCTAACCTATCATTATAGCAGCTAAAGCAACACTAAAAAATGGCTTCACTGAAATCACTCGCTAAAGAAACCGCCATCTATGGCATGAGCAGCATCGTAGGACGGTTTCTCAACTATCTCCTCGTGCCGCTCTACACCGCCAAACTCTCGGCTGAGTCGGGCGGATATGGCGTAATCACCAATATGTACTCCTATGTGGCGCTGCTTTTCGTCATTCTCACCTACGGAATGGAGACCACATTCTTCCGCTTCTCCAATAAGCCAGAGGAGAACCCCACCCGCGTCTATTCCACCACGCTCATCTCGGTGGGATTCACCTCGCTGCTCTTCGTGGCCCTGGTGTTGCTGTTCCTATCCCCCATCGCCTCGGCTATGGGCTATGCCGCCCACCCCGAATATGTGGCGGTGATGGCTGCCTGCGTGGCTATCGATGCCTTCCAGGCTATCCCCTTTGCCTACCTCCGCCACAAGAAGAAGGCCATTAAATTTGCCTCGCTCAAGCTGCTTTTCATCTTCCTCAACATCGGCCTCAACCTCCTCTATTTCGTAGTCCTCCCCGCTCTCTACATAGATTACCCCGACGCGGTGGGCTGCATCTACAGCCCCTCAATTGGCGTAGGCTACGCATTCTTCCTCAATCTCGCATGCACCGCCACCATCACTTTCTTCTTCTGGCGCGAGCTCACGGGATTCCGCTACGTCTTCGACCGCGACTTGCTCCGCCGTATGCTCCGCTACAGCATGCCCATTCTCCTGCTCGGCATTGCAGGCATCCTCAATCAGACCGCCGACAAAATCCTCTTCCCCTTCCTATGCTCTGCCGATAATGCCTCGCGCGAGCTCGGAATATATGGCGCGGCAAGCAAGATTGCAATGATTATGGCAATGATAACCCAGGCTTTCCGCTACGCCTACGAGCCTTTCGTGTTCAGCAAGAGCAACGACCGCGACAGCCGCCAGACCTACGCCCTCGCAATGAAATACTTTATCATCTTCACCCTCCTGGCTTTCCTCGCCGTCATCGCCTACCTCGACATTCTAAAATACCTCATCGCCCCCGACTACTGGAGCGGCCTCCGGGTGGTGGCAATCGTGATGGCCGCCGAGATAATGATGGGTATCTACTTCAACCTCTCTTTCTGGTACAAGCTCATCGACCGGACTCTATGGGGCGCTCTCTTCTCGGGCATTGGCTGCGTGGTGCTAATCGCCGTGAACGTGATTTTCGTGCCGCGCTACGGCTACATAGCCTGCGCCTGGGCCGGTTGCGCCGGCTATGGCACAGCAATGCTGCTGAGCTACTTCGTGGGGCAACGCAAATACCCCATCGACTACCCGCTGCGCAGCATCTTCGGCTACACCCTCCTCGCAGCCGCTATCTTCACCGCCTATAAGCTCCTCCCTCCCATGGCTATCGTCACCGGTGCCGCCGTGAAGTCACTCGGCCTCCTCATCTTCCTCGCCGCTATCGTCCGCACCGAGCACCTCCACCTCCCCTCCCGCCATTCACGATAACTTCGGCTGCTTCCCGGGGGTGGCCGGGGTTAATTTTGCTAAAATGCCGGTGACCGACGGTCTCCTCTGCCCGAAAAGGAGCTGTTTTTTGCCCCATTGGGCTGACGGCTGTTCCATATTTGCAATTTTATGTGTAATTTTGCGTCCCTCTCTGTAAAGAACCAAACTATTTTTTTCAACACTTTAATCACAAAAAATGAAACATATGAAATTATTCTTCGCAGCGCTCATGGTCCTTGTGGCCTGCAGCAGTGCTTCGGCTTTCGACTGGAAGCAGCTTGGCTCTGCCCTCGGCAACTCAAGCATCGGCAACATTGTGAACAACGTTATCTCCTCCGACAGCATCACGGTCGCACAAATCACCGGTGCCTGGAGCTACTCCGGCCCGGCCGTGTCGTTCCAGAGCGACGACCTCCTCAAGAAAGCCGGCGGCGCTGCCGTGGCTTCGACCGTGGAGAGCAAGCTCGCCCCCTACTACCAGCGTGCCGGCCTCGAAGGCCTGAAAATGACCTTCGACGGCAAAGGCAATGTTACGTTGGTGTTCAAGAGCGGACGCACCTTGAATGGAACCGTGGCTCAGGGCGAGAAAGCCGGACAGCTCGTATTTAACTTCAGCCGCCTCGGCTCAAATTTCGGCAACATCACTGCCTACGTCACCTTGGGCACCAACCTCAGCATCTTGATGGACGTGAGCAAGCTCCGCGACCTCGTCGCCGCTGTCGCCAAGTACACTAAGAACTCCTCGGCCGAGACCGCCTCGTCGCTCCTCAACCAGTACAAGGGTATCTACGCCGGCATCAAGCTCTCGAAGTAGCCCACAGCACTACACACAAAAATAGCCCCACACGGCAGGTGCACGGTAGTCACCGCCTGTGTGGGGCTATTCTTTTGTAACAGCAAGTCGGCCACCGGCCCGCCCACAAGGCGAGCGTCGGCGCGAGACACTTCCGGAGGCTTACTCATCGAGGCCTATAAGCTCATAGCGCTCACCCATCGTTGTATTGTCGTCGGCCTTGATGCGGCTCATGTCGATGTCGACAAGATAGGGCACCATGGTGTAGTAGAGAATGTCGTCGGGCTGAAGATACTTCTCAAGCGGCTTCCACAGCGTGTTGAAAACTGCCGTGGTGGTGTAGGCAAAGTCGCTGCCCTTGGCGGTGATGATGTCGGTGCGAAGCAGATAGTTGTACGACTCTGCCGGCACCTTGTATTTTATGGGCTTCTCCATGCCGTAGCGAATGAAAGTGACCACGAGGTTGCCAAGGCTGTCCTCCTTGCACATTGCCACGGCCTCGCCATCTTCCATCTCCAGCTCGTCCTTAATCTGCTGTGCCATAGTCACCATTCCATACTCGATGCTGCTTGTCACGGTGCGGCTCAGGTTTTTCTGTATGCTGCGGGCCGCCGCGCCATATTTGCTCGGCATGGCTGCGATGAGCTCCTTCACGCTCTTTCCCGCGCCTCTCACGGTGAGTGTGTAGGAGGTCTTGGTGTCGGTAATCTGCAGCACCGAGGGGCGCGAGGAGTCGAGCTTGTCGGTGTCATTTAGCGTGTTGCCACGTTTCAGCACATAGCCATTGGTCTTCACTTCGCCTTTCACGCTTGTTATTTTATAACTCTTGGCACTTGCGCAGCACAGTGTGAGCGCTATTGCCATAATGGAGAGGATTAATCGCTGTTTCATGACTTATTGTTCTTTTTTTTCAGGAAAAAATTAGTGTTTAATTCTATTTCTGTTCACTTGTTCTGTGTAATCGTCGCCTCAGGGCTTGCCATGCTGCTGGGAGCCGCCTCCACCACGCCTCTATCTTGCTAACTAAGATGTGAAGCAAGGTGTAGATGTCGGTGGCCCAGGGGCAGAAGGCTATTGCCATGAGAAACCAGCCACAGTCGGAGTACACTGCCCGCTCGGCGAATAGCACGAAGCTCGAGATGAGCAGCGAGAAGAAGAGGATATAATTGGTGGTGCGCACCATGAAGCCTCCGGCTCGCGGAAAGTGGCGCGAGAAGTAGATGTTGAGTGCCACAAAGAGAGAAATCACCACAAAGGCGAAAGCCTCGGCCACCCAGTTGCCGAGCGGCCTGATGTAGTCGCCGCGAAGCACAGTTGTGGCAGTGTAGGCGTGTATTTTCAGTCCCAGCATGCGCGTTTCGATTGAAGTGCGGTACACGTCGCGCCGGGTATCCACACCCAGCATCACTATTGCGCCCTTCAGCTCCTCGGCCCAGTCGGGGATTTCCTCATAGGAGAGGGTGAGGAAATCAACCGTGAAATTGATATACTCACGGCTCGTGTGATGGCTCACCAGCTCCCGCACCCGCCCTGGCGCCACAAGCTTCAGTGCCTGCAGCGGCAGGCTGTAGATGGTGTCGCAGGTGTTGGTGTCGACATAGAACGTGGTGAACGAGCGTATCACCGCGTTATCGCGGCCGCGGGTGTCGAGGTTGGTGTAGCCCCACTTGATGCCCAGCTCCCGGGGATTGGCGAAGAAGAGGGTGGTGTCGTCGAGGCAGTCGGCCTTGCAGGGCACCACCACGTTCTTGCAGGCCTTGAAGGCGTCGATGAGCATTCCGTCGATGTCGGGGTCTTTCTCTCCCCTTAATTCCACGTCGACCGCGATTGCCGCCGGCTCACACTCCGAGAGCATGAGCAGCGCCTCGGCAAGCTCGTAGCGCCCGGAGCCCTCGGGGAGGGTCACCATCACTATGCTGTCCTCGTAGGGCATCATGCCCTGCGAATGCTGCAAGTCGCTGTAGATGTCAAACTGGTTGATGTCGGCCACGCCGCTCGACGCGAAGAACGACACACTCAGCGGCACATACACCAGCATGCGCGAGAGGCTGATTGTGACCACGGCCACAACCAGCACTTTCACTATGTCGCTCTTCGAGGGCAGTTTCATCGCTTAGTCCTCTATGATTATCAATTTGGCCGGCTTGCCCACCATTTGGGGCATTGTCACGCCAGGGCCCGTGTAATAGTATGTCGGGTCGCACACGAGGTAGTCGCCACGGCTCGATGTGAGGTAGTCGCCCGGAATCTGCTCTGGCACTTTCACTGCTGCCGCCAGGTGATCGGGGTAGTACACCACGGCAGTGGGCAGGTGCAGCAGGTCGCGCACGAGGCGGGTGAAAAGAATGGCATGGTCCTCGCAGTCGCTCATGGGATAGAAAATAGTCTCCTCGGCGAAGAAAGGACGCTCGCCTCCCCAGATTTCATTGTCGTAGCCATACTTGTAGCCCTCAATAAAGAACATTATCGTCTTGAGCTGCTCATAGAGCGACTTGCCCTCAAGCTGCTGCCTGAGCTGCGGATAGAGCGTGCGCTGTGCCTCGGCGCTCATGGGCGTCTGTGCATAGTAGGTCCATGTGGAATAAGGGTCGCCTTCGGTGTAGGGCTTGGGATAGCTGTCGTAGAAGTCGATGAGGACCTTGTTCACGCGGTAGCCCATGGGCTGCACTGCGCGGTAAGGACGGTGCTTCACGAGGCTGTGGTTCTCGGCAAAGAGGGGCTCTTCCTTAATCCACAGCGACATTTCCTTCTCTTTGGGCAGCGAGAAGTCGCAAAGCGCCACTGAGGTATTGTCGGGATATTTTTTGCCGAAGATCACGTAGTAGGTATTGTCATAGCCCACACCGGTTTGTCCCATCACTCGCTGCTCGCATGCCACAAGAATCTCAAGCGTGGTGCCCAAAAAGGCAAAGCGCATCTTGTAGCCCGACATGCAATAGAGGTAGCCGGTGAGCAGCGTGGCCTCACTGCACTCCTTGCCGAAGAATGTGGTGCCAAGGCGGGTGAGGAGCTGGTAGTAGGCCCAGTCGCACAGGTGCAGCTCATCGCGTGCCTTGAGGCAGTCCTTGAGCACCTCCGAGATTTTGTCGTTCTTGCCTATCTCGCCCACCGCGCGCGACACGCCTAAATTGTCGTTGCCGACAAGCTTAAAGCGGCAGTCGTCGTCGATCTTTATCTTCACAATGGTGCCATAGAGGTCCACGTCGAGCGTCTGCGCTATCGTTTCCTTGGGCAACTCCACCGGAACCACCGGCTCAGGCTGCTTCTTGTGCTTTATGCTCGGAATGGTGATTAGCTCCGCAACCTTTATCTTTCCCACCTTGGTGGGCTGCACTATCTCACGCTGCTTGCGGGGCTTGGTGTTCTCGGCTATGGCGTCGCCCTCATTCTTGGGCTTGGTGGTGGGTTCCTCCTTCACGTTCTCCTCGGGCTCGGGCGCCGGCTCATCAATTTGAGGTGGCACCGAGTTGTCCTTGGGTGGGTCCACGGGCTTCTGCGATTGCTCCTTTTCCCACTCCTGCGCAAGAGCCTCGGCAAATGCCTTGGTGATACTGTCGCGATAGGCCAGGAAGCGCTCTATCATCGCCGCGCGGTCGCGCTCATAGCGCTCCTTCACATCACGCTTGTATTCACTGAACGAGGTGGTGTCGTCGAGCACACTGCTGCTGTGCTGCTTCAGCCCGGCACGGCCTTTGCGCTGCGGCATCACCGATTGCGGCTTCTTTTGCCTTGTCTGTGCTACTGCGTTCCATGGTGAGGGCGTTCCCACCACGAGTGCTGCTATAATGATAAATATTAATTTTCTCATGATTCTGTTGTGCGCTTAGCGCATCTGTGAAAGTCGATAAGTCGTAGTAAACCTTTTTTGAATGCTTATAAAAAACATAGCCCACAGGAATATTGTGCTTAATTCCCATGGACTAATGCTATAACGTTGTGAGCTGTGCAATTAGCCCACTGAGCTCCGGCCTCGTGGGATCCTCAGGCTCAATGGGATTGTGTGTTATTCCCAGCCGTTCTTCTCTATTATCTTGCTGCCGCGCTCACGAAGCTTCTCGCGAATGGCGGCCTTGGCTGCCTTCTTCACCTGCTCGCGGTCCACTGCCACCGACACCTGCACTTCCTTGTTGCCGTTCTTCAGCTCGCGCTGCACCTCGGTCACTGTAATCGACTGCCTCAGATTCTGCGACACCAGAGAGCGGAATCCGCCTGCCGACGACACCAGCGAAGCTACCTCGGCGCTCTCCTCGTTGCCTAATGATGTGGTCATCTCGCCTGCAAGCTCAGTCTCAAGCTGCTGTGCTGCATCCACACGGGCCATCTCAAGTGCCTGGAGGCGTGCTGCATTGTAGCTCTCGCCCGAAGTGGTGCTGTGGCCTATGGCATATTTTGCCTCGCCATCGGCGGTCACTTCCTTGGCAAAGCAAGTGGCTCGCATAATCTGCAAGTCCATTGCCATTGCGCCCATAGGCACTGTCCAGCCGGCCTTCTCAAGCTTTTTGGCCTCTTTCTCAGCAGCCTTTTTCTCCTTCTTGGTGAGCAACTTGGTGTAGTCGACCTTAGTGGCACCTGCCTGGAATGTCTGTGCATAGCCGCACATTGAGCTAATCGCAACCATAATAGCTACAAAAATAGCCGAAAATCCTAATTTCTTCATAAGTAATAATTTTTTGTTTTTAGTTTATTAATTTCTGTTGTTAATGTAGCACAGAGGGATTTCGTAACCCCCCAACGCACTGTCTTTTTCAAAAAAAGTGTCATTCACACTTC
>CAMGFF010000019.1 GCA_946055125.1 uncultured Prevotellaceae bacterium
ATGGAGTCGACGGGGATATCCACGTCGATGTCCGATTTCTTGTCGTCGCCGCCAATCTCTATGGTGGTGTTCTCGATTTGCTGCTTCGACTTGTTGCTGCCGGCGAGGCCGGCGAGGAGGTCGCCGCTGATTAGGGAGATGGGGTTCGACACCTTCACGTCGATGTCCTCATATTTCAGAGCCTCGGTCATATCGTAGTGATAGGTGAAGCCCGACTGCGACACAAATTCGAGGCGTGCGAGCACCAGCGAGTCGCCCGAGATGTCGAATTTGGCCGATGTGGGAGTCACGCGGCGGTTAGCCCAGTCGGCCTGGAACTTTTGTGCCTGCTCTCCCTCGAGGGGCACGTGCACGAGCATGTCGCCGTGGTTGTAGTGAATGAGATACACCTCGTGGTCGGCATCGTAGCCGCCTATGGTGATATTGCTCACCTGCATCGTTGCGCGATACTGGCGTATGTAGGCTTCCTTAGCAGCGGCAAGCAGCTCCTGCTTCTTTGCTTCGAGTCCCTCGCCGGTGGTGCGCTCCTCATAGTCGGAGGTTTTCTCAAATGGGCCTTTCTGCATCCAGGCCCGCAGCTTGTCGTCGAGGTAGGTTTGCAAGAAAAGCGAGAACAATGGCACACCGGTTGAGGTCACGCGGCCGCTGCCTCCCGATGTGCCGGCGCGCTGCTCGGCGAGCATCCTATTGTCGCCCTGCCGGCTCTCTATCTGGCGGCCTATGCGCTGAGCCACCTGCTGTGCCTCGTCGCGGCGGCCAAGGAGGAGGTAGGTGTCGATTAGTCCGTCGAGATAGAGCTTCTGCGGCTTCTCGTTATTGATTTGCACGAAGAGCTTGGCGGCGTTCTCAAGGTAGGGAATGAGGTCGGGGACCGGCGAGCCTTCGGCGGTGGCGCGGCCGTTGTTCATCTCCATCACCACATAGTTGTAGCTCGAGCGGGCGAGCATCTTGGTATAGTCGAGGTTTTTGCGGTCATATTCATAGAGCTTCTCGCTAATCTTGAGTGAGGTGAAGTAGTCGCCCTTGATTTCGGCAATGCCGGCGTGCAGCTCATAGAGGTCGGTAGGCTTAGGCTTGGTGGCTTCGTAGGCCGGCAGGTAAAGCTCGGCCTGTGCCACATTGCGCGAGCGAATGTGATACTTCACTATGTCGTGGAGCATATACTGGTCGTTGGGATAGAGCTGCACGCCGCGCATGAGGGTGAGAATCTGGTTCTCGTCGTCGGCCTTGTAGCCGTAGGCCTTGCTCAGGTACATGAGCACGGTGCGCTCCTGCTTCACGTCGTGGGTGTCGAGATAGGCTTTGAGGTATTTTATCGCGCCGTCGAAGTCCTGGGAGTTGAACTTGTTCGACGCCACGAAGTAGAGCAGCGTGGGCAGGTTGTCGGTGACGGTGACGCGCTCGTTCTTGAACGCCTCGGTTTGAGGCATATTGATGTATTTCTCCAGGATGTCCACTGCGGTGGTGTTGTCGCCTTGCTGAGCGAAGAACACGCCGGCAAATTGCAGCTGTGGGTGCAGCTGGCGCAGGCGGTCCTTCACCGCCACATAGTCGGTGGGGGTGATGTTGGCACTTTGCAGATACTCGGTGTTGCGCTCAAAGCACTCATTGAGCAGATTGTAGATGTAGGGCTTACCGGCCGTGGTGCTCTGCTTTGCCGCCTCATAGCAGCGCATGAGGCTGTCGGCCTGCATCTTGAGCGGCATGGGTGTGGTGGAGGCCGCATCGGTGTTGATGGCCTCCTCCTCGGAAGCTCCGGTGGTGAGCGCCACCTGGCCCACAATGCACACCGGGGCCACAATGGCAGCAAGCGTGATGAAAATAAAGCGTATGAATCTCATCGTCAATGTGTTGTTTATTCGTAGGTGGTGGCGCCGGCTGGTGCCGCGCCTGTGATCTTCTCCTTTATTTAGGTGAAATGGGTGTGCCACGCACTTGTGGCGTGGCACACCATGATGTATCTGTGCGCTGTGGGCTTACTTCTGCTTGAAAGCGTCGATAAACTTGAGCGACACCTTAATGCGGCGGTACTGGCTGCCCTTCTCCTTGGCTACGTCGATGAAATACTTGTAGCCGGTGTCGATGGCAGTGCCGGCGAGCGCGTTCTTGTTAAGATAGTCGGCCACGCCCACGGCACGCACCAGGGCAAGCTGCTCATTGCAGGTGATGCCCTTAGCCTTGGTCACGGTCATGGTCGAGAGTTCCCCATTCTGATACACGAGCTGGTCCTTGAGGTCGCCATACTCGCCCTTGTAGGCCAGGGTGCCGATGATTGGCGTGGCGTCGGCCGAGCCGGTAACCGACACTTCCAGGCGGTTGCTCTCGGTGAGATACTTGGCAAAGTCGCCCTTGAGCGAGTTCTTCACAATCTCTATCATCTGCACGGCGGCATTCGACTCGGCGGTGTTGTACTTGCCGGCCTTGAAGTCGTCGCGGGCCGAGAACTCCTCCTCCACCTCATACTGGTAGTTGACCAGGTAGTTCAGTATCTTGTTGCCGTCGGCATCCACGTCCTTCTCCACCTCGGTGGTCACGCTGATGTGGGTGTGGTCGGTGAGGATGTTGTCGTTCTTGGCGGCAGTCACCACCTCCTCCTTCACTTCCTCGAGCTTGGCGGCCTCGATGCTGGCGAGCTGCACCACCTCCATGGGCACGAAAGCGTCCTCATCGAATGCCATGCTCTTGCGCTGCAGGTTGTCGTAGATGTAGGTCTTGCCGGTGGTCTTGTTGCGTGCCTCGGTGTAGATTACCTCAAATTTGTCGTCGGCCGTGAGCCCATACTGTGTGTTGAAGAACTCCAGGTCGTCGATGGTCTTGAGGTCCTTGAGGTCCTCGGCCGGGATATTGAGGTAGATTGAGGGCATCTCATTGAAGTCGATGGCCAGTGCCTGGTTGCCCTCAAAGTAGTTTCCGAATTTTGCCTCTTGCCGGCCTATGAGGTCGCCCGCCATGCTTGTGGCAATCTCGCGCTCGAGCTGCAGGGCATATTGGGCGCGGCTCTCATCGTTCACACGGTTGCGGTAGTCGTCCTGGCTCTCGCCGGGGAGCATCTTGCTCCACTCGGCCATGCGCAGGTCGAGCTCATTCTTCAGGTCCATGGTGTGGTATCGCTCCAGGGTGCTGAAGTTGAATTGCATCATGTTGCCCGGATAGAAAGCGAGCATGTTCTCGTACCCGAAAGAATCAACAAACACGTCGAAGTAGCTCAGGCTATTGTTGTCGGCGGCGGTGAGAATATAGTCGATGCGCGAGGTGATGAGGTTGATTATCACAAACTTGTCGTCGGTGGCCACAGCGGCATATTTTCCCTGGTTGAGGATGCCGCAGCCAATCACCTTGCCGGCCACGTCGTAGCTCTTCTTCTCGGCGAGCGACACCACATCGATGGTCTTAAGCTTGCCGCCGGTGAGCAGCACTGCAAATTCGCGGTAGTCGGGCGAGTAGGCCACGTCGGCTATCGGCGAGCCAAAGTCGAGCTCCTTGCGCACCGTGCCGCGGTCGAGGTTCACCACAGCCACCTTGTTGCCCATGGTGAGCAGGGCGGCATTGGCGGCCTTGTTGATGATGATTGCCGTGGGGGCTGCGCTCAGCTGCATGGTGTAGCGCACGCGCTCCTCCTTCTTCGCTTCAGCATCGGTCACGCACTTGCTCAGCACGTTGTTGTTGTCAACCACCAGCACATAGGTGCCATCGGGCGAGTAGGCCAGGCTGCTCACCGTGGTATTCTTGTCGGCCAGCTTTATGATGCGGCGCTCATTCTCTTCTTCGGCCGAGAACACGTCCTTCACCTTCACTTCGCGCCCCTTTGAGAAAAGCACGTTGCCGCCGGAGATGGGTGCGATGGTCCACTTCTCAGGATTGAAGCCGGGTATTACATAGCCATTGAGCGCCGACACATTGTTTTTCTCATCGGCTCCCAGCACGAAGAAGGTTTGATTATCCACCTTGGCATAGTTCTTCTTGAACTTTATCACTCTCGCACTGTCGGAGGGCAGGAACTCCTGTCCCACCATTGCTGCCGGAACGCACAGAGCAGCACCAAGCAACATCAATTTTAGCTCTCTTTGCATAGCGTTTTGATTTTTTTTGATGATTCTTATATGTAATAAAAAAGCGGGTCAATGGTCCACCGATTCAACCCGGAACACTCAACAAGCCTATGGACTCCCGGAGCTGCGATACTGCCTTAAATCCATCCCCCAAATGACTCACTCGGGCACATGCAGAATGTCGCAACACCCCTACGCCAGTGTTTGCTGTTTATTCACACAGCACAAAGATAGCACTAATGCAAAATATTCACAAAATTTTTTTATTAAAAATAATATTTTGTGTTGCACAACACAAATTTCTTTCCCACTTGCAGTGGCTCTTTTCCAAAAAATCACTAACTTTGCGTGCCGAAACAAATAAATATCAAAAAAACAAAGCATTTATGAAAACCGACACCAGCACACAGGAATATGCCGAAATGGCTCGCCAGGCACAGGAGCTTGAGGCTGCTTGCGCCAATGCCAAGCCCGAGCGCCTCCCGCGCCATGAGCTTGCTCTCTATCTCATGAACAACAAGTTTGCGGCTTCGAGCGTGATTATCGCGCTCTCGCTCGTGGTGGTATTTGCCATCCTCGAGTTTGCATTCGCCCTCTAAGCCCACTCAATAGAGAGTGCCCCAAAAAAGAGATTGCAGTGACGCACCCCGATGTAGCCATTGAAAAAGAGGCTCCATCTGGGTGCGTCAAAATATAATAAAAAGGTCTCACTCGTTTCAGGGTGCGGCCATTAGCCGTATTTCACCGTGCCGTCGGGGTTGAGGAAGTCGTCCTCGTTGAGGCTCTTCTGATACTGGTCCATGGCGCGGTAGCTCATGCCCATGCTCGAGAAGCCGCCGTCGTGGAACAGGTTCTGCATGGTCACCTTGCGGGTGAGGTCGCTGAACATCACGATGCAGTAGTCGGCGCAGTCGTCGGCGCTCGCGTTGCCCAGGGGCGACATGCGGTTGGCGAAGTCGAAGAGCGAGGTCATGCCCTTGATGCCGCTTCCGGCAGTGGTCATTGTGGGCGACTGCGAGATGGTGTTCACGCGCACGCCGTGCTCGCGGCCATAGATGTAGCCAAAGCTGCGGGCAATCGACTCAAGTAGAGCCTTGGCGTCGGCCATGTCGTTGTAGCCGAAGAGGGTGCGCTGGGCGGCGATATAGGAGAGTGCCACCACGCTGCCGCCGTCGGCAATGGCATTATTCTTCTTGGCAGCCTGGAGCATCTTGTGGAACGAAACCGCCGAGATGTCGTAGGTCTTAGCCATCATGTCGTAGTCGATGTCGTCGTAGGTGCGCTTCTTGCGCACGTTGGGCGACATGCCTATCGAGTGCAGCACGAAGTCGATTTGTCCGCCAAGCACCTCCACCGAGCGGCGGAACACATTCTCCAGGTCCTCATAGCTCGTGGCATCGGCGGGGATTACCTCGGCATTCAGCTTGCGGCCAAGGATTTCAATGTCGCCCATGCGCACAGCCACCGGTGCGTTGCTAAGCGTGATTGTTGCTCCCTCCTCTACGGCTCTCTCAGCCACTTTCCAGGCGATACTTTTCTCATTCAGGGCACCAAAGATGATGCCGCGCTTTCCTTTCAGTAAGTTGTAAGACATAGAAAAAATTTCTTTTTTGTTTGATACAGCTTATTACATACTTAAAAACTCGTTTCGGGCTGCAAAGTTACGCATTTTTCCCGAAAAACGCCCCATCGCCACCCAATTTTTATGTTCTACAACATATTTTTTGTCGCCCCTTGCACCTCATTCATAGTGTAACTAATAATGCCGTTTCTTATAGTTTCCTATGATTTGGGAGATTTCCTCGCGAAAATGGGATTTTTTGCCGCCCACGAGTTTTTTTGTGGGGGAAATGTTTGGCTAATTCAATTTCTTTGCCTATCTTTAACCCGACTTTTGCTAAAGCTTGATAATCAGGCCTAAAAATCGTGATTAAGTACCATTATTATTTAACCTACTAAAATACACAAAACTATTATGAAGAGAATTACCAATTTATTATTGTCGGGCTTGATGCTTTCGGCAATTTCAGTGAGTGCCCAGCCCACAATGACCCAGGACTGGAAGAACACCACCGGCATCCCGGCTCAGGCCAACGCTCGTTTTGGCTTCGGCTTTGGCGGAAAAATTTACACCAACGACAAGAGCGTAACAGCTCTCTATGCTTTTGATGGAACAACGAGAGAAACTGTTGTTACACCCTCGGCAACCGGTGTTGGTATCGCAGCCGATGTAGCCGGAAATCTTATCCTCAACAATGGATTCCCAAATGCAGCTTCCATGACAAACATCTCATTATGGAATCACGAAACCGGAGAAATTTCTAACATAACTTTAACATTGCCCGAAGGGGTTGCAGCAGCTCGAATGGACTGCATTGGTCGTGTCGTAGGAGATATGTTCAGTGAGGCTGGTGCTGCTGTGTTCTTGGCAGTAAATGGTAAAACATCAGTTGTCAAGATTTTTATCGCCAATGGCGCACAGGTGGTGGAGAAATCGAAAGCAATCGAAACCGGCATTAAACATGACAACCTTTCTATAGCCATTCCGCTCACCGACGACCCCGAGAGCGATGAGTTTGTTGTTCGTCTGCGTGGCAACAAAGACTTCTACTACAACAACGGCAGCAAGTGGGTGGCTTACTCTCGCGTGGGCGCTGTCAGCTCCGGTTCGGGTGGTGATATATTCACCCTTGGAGGAGTGCTTTACACCATTGAGCCGGCAGGTGCCAACTACTTCGACGGTTTCCAGGTGGTGAGCCGCGCTACCAACGAAGTGATTGCCACACATGCTCAGGAATCTATTGAAAACAAACAAAGCTATGGCACATCGCTCAGCTCCGAGGTGATTGATGCAAAGACTGTGCGCGTGTATCAGTATCATGCCGGAGGCTTTGCGGCCCAGTACACCATCGAGTTCCCAGTGATTTATCTTGTGGGCAACATGGAGGGCGCAGGCAAATGGTCGTCCGACAAAGGCCTTGAGGCTGTGTGGACCAGCGCCGATGTCTATGAGGCCGACTTCACCGCCCTCCCCGGCGACAACTTCAAGATTGCCACCAAACTTGGCACCTGGGATGATGTAAATAACAACTGCTTCGGCTTCGCAGTGGACAATAGCAACGCCGCAGTGGGCGAGAACGACATCGTTGCGCACGGCGGCGCTATCCGCATTGCCGAGGGTGGCGACTACCACATCAAGATCGACATCGCAAACAAGAAGATGACACTCACCAAGAAACCATTCACGGTTTATCCCGAGCGGTTCTATGTGTTCGGTAATATCAAGGATCACTCATGGAAGCCCAACTACGATGGCACAGTGCTCGAAGCTACCGAAACCGTGGGTGTCTATAAGAGCATCGATAAGGTCACCTTCGATAATGGCGAATACGACAGCTACTTCGCACTCACTACCGCTATAGGTAAAACTGACAACGACTTTGGTTCTGTGAATCCTCTCCGCTGGGGTCCTGCCGCCGCCGAGGTGACTCTCACCAACACCGGCACTGAGAGCAACTTCCTCGCCACCGACAACACTTTCGGCTACTATGGCGCTGAACACAACTACGTTGTAGCCAATGGCTCTTACGACATCGAGGTCGATATCAACGCCGGCACTATCAAGCTCAGCAACTACACGCCGTCGGGTGTTGGCAAGGTGGCTGCCGCAAAGGCTAAGGCCGTGGGTCTCAATGGCGAAATCCGCATCATCGACGGCACAACAGCCTCAATCTACAACGCCGCCGGCCAGGCTATCGTGGTAGGCACCGCCAGCAAGACTGTGAGCGTGGCTCCGGGCATGTATGTGGTAGTGGTAGATGGCGCAGCCCAGAAGGTGGTAGTGAGATAACCAACTGCCCCGAGCGCAGTGCATAACACAGCAACGCACTATCAGCGGCCTCCGCAGCCCCACCGGGCTCTCGCGGAGGCCGCATTGCATCGGTGGCTAACGATAAAAGCAAAACCCCACACAATCCATTGCCTTGGGCTGTGTGGGGTTATGCTTTACCTATTCGCGATGTAGCAGGTTCACTACGCTGTTGTCGCTGTGCGACGGTAGAGGCTCAGTTGGCAGCCGGGAGGGGCTTCACTTCCCAGCCGAGGGCGCTTGCGCCGAGCACGGCAGCATCGCTCTCCTTGAGCTCGGAGATGAGCACGCGCACCTTTCCGCGGTAAATCGAGAGAATGTTCTTCTCAAGAGCCTCCTTCACGGGCTTCATGATGAGGTCGCCCGACTTGGTAAGGCCGCCGAAGAGCACGAAAGCCTCGGGGCTTGAGAACACCACGAAGTCGGCGAGAGCCTCACCGAGAATCTTGCCGGTGTACTCGAAGATTTCCTTTGCGAGAGCGTCGCCCTGGATGGCAGCATCGTAAACGTCCTTCGATGTGATTTCGTCGATGGGGAGGTTGCGGAGCAGAGAAGGCTCGCTGCGAATCTCGAGGAACTCGCGTGCAGTGCGAGCCACGCCGGTGGCCGAGCAATAGGTCTCAAGGCAGCCGGTGCGACCGCAGCCGCACATGCGGCCATTGGTGCGCTTCACAATCACATGGCCAAGCTCACCGGCGAAGCCGTCGTGGCCATAAACCATCTGGCCGTTGACAACTATGCCGCTGCCCACGCCGGTGCCGAGGGTAATCATGATGAAATCCTTGAGGCCGCGTGCCACGCCGTAGGTCATCTCACCGATAGCGGCTGCGTTGGCGTCGTTGGTGATAGCCACCGGAATGCCAAACTTGGCGCTCACGAGGTCGGCCAGGGGAATTGGCGAGGGCCAAGGGAGGTTCACGCCACCCTCGATGCGGCCTGTGAAGTAGTTGGCGTTGGGAGCTCCGATGCCGATACCGTGGATTTTATCCACAGCGTCGTTGGCCACGATGAGGCGGTTGATTTCCTCGTAGAGTTCGTTGATGTAGTCGTTGATGTCGCTGTGCTTAGCGGTCTTGATAGAATTGCTGGCAATCACTGTGCCACGGGCATCCACGATACCAAACACAGTGTTGGTTCCGCCCATATCAATTCCGATAACATAAGGTTTGCTCATTGTTTCTGTTTAGTTTTTTATGTTAATGTTTCAGTTTTTTGAGTTAAGATTTTGGCACACGTCGTGAAACGATAGGGTGCCGCCCCCCGAGGTGCGACCAATGAGATAATGCAAAGGTATAAAAAAGGCTTAAACGCACGGCAAAAAAAGGGGGAAAAAACGTGTGTGTTAATAAATTTTTGCAGAAGTGGCGTGAAGAGTTAGAAAATCACGTTGTATTTTTTGAGTATCAAGTCGGGGCAATAGGAGAGCTTCGACTGCCTGAGCCCCGGGTCGCCCGCGTCGTCCTCGCGGTTCACCATGTCGATGTGGTGGGAGGCGGCAACGTGCTGCACCATAGCCTGGGCGATAAACTCGTTGGCCCCGTCGAAGTCGTGATTTGTTTTCTCGATGTGCACGTGCAGGGTGGTGCCGGTGACCTCTCCAATTGCGAAAGCCACCACCTCGGCACCTACAAAGAGGGCAATTCCGTGGAAAATGCCGTGGTAGTGGGCGAAGTCGTGCAGCACGCGGCGCGTCTGGTTGCGCTCGTAGCCCGCCATTCCGTTGTCGGTTTTTGTGAGGCACAGGCGGTCGAAGAATGTCCGCACGCAGTCAAGGTTTTCCTTGCCGATAGGCTCGATGTGGTGGTCGGGGTAGGTGGCTATGAACTTGTTCACGTGGTTGCGCTTGCGCTTCATCTTGTTGCCGGCAAAGGTAGCGAGCTTGTCGGCGCAATAGAGGTAGTCGCTCCAGTGAGTAAGCTCGGTGACGGCGGTGGGGCTGAGTGCGCGGAAGTCGTCGATGCGCTCCTCGGTGATAGCCGAGAACTCGAGCGTTAAACCCTCGGTGGCGCAATAGTCGCCGAGCAGGGCCACAGCCTCATCGAGGGGCATAGCACCGAGGGGCAGCGAGAAGGCTGTGCGCTTCACGTCGTCCTCGGCCACGCCCTTGATGAGCAGCGTGTCGGCCACGATGCAGTAGTGATACTTGAAGTAGTCGATCCACTGGTATATGCCACCCACAGTGTAGTCGCACGAGCGGCTGCCCGAGTGCTGCAGATAGGGCAGCACGAGGGGCAGCGAGTTGAAGGTGAGGCGGTGGAAGTGTAGGCGGTTGTTGCGGTGTTCCATAAAGTGTCGGTGAAAAAAAGTCTTAGTAGCCCACGGTGTATTTGCTGCCGGGCAGGAGCGAGAGCAGCTTGGTGGCAATCACGCAGCAGACGAAAGTGGCAAGTGCGATGCAGGGTACAGCAAGCCACACCGGAAGCAATGGGCTTGCCGGGTTGCCGGCCACTATCGCACCGGCAATGGGCTGGAGGAAGAACATGTGCATGAGATACATTCCAAACGACAGGCGCGACAGCTCGGTTATCCATCGCGGGGCCGTAGGCTTATCGATGCACGAGAAGAGAAGGAACGCGCCAAATGATGCCAGCAGCACATTGGGAGTGCAGAACTCCCACGACCACTCAAGCAGCGGGGTCGACATCACCACTCCCGGCTCGCCTTTCCACCAGAACGACCAGCCACTGAAGGCTGCGCCAATGAGGAAGCAGAGCGCACCGATGCGCAGGCGCTTGGCACGGTCCCAGTTGATGTGGAACCGCACATAGTGGGCAAGCACGAGGTAGCCAAGATAGCCCGAGCAATACCACATCATTCCAAAGCGGTTCCAGAAGCACTCACCCCACAGCTCGGGGGTGACATAGGTGCGCAGCCAAGGCATGAAAGTGGAAGCCACGAAGAAGCCCAGGAAGATGCGCTCGTCGCGCGCCGAGGCACGCTCAAGCCATGGCGACACCACCGGAATGATGATATATAGGCTGATGAGAGGATACATGAACCACAGGTGCCCTGCTATCATTGGGAAGTTGAAGACGAGGTTCTTGAGGTAGTCAAGCGACTGCTCCCACGTCAATCCGCCCCATGCGAGCGGCAGCAGCGAGTAGGCAATCAAGAAGATGATGAATGGCGGCAGAATGCGCATGAAGCGGCGGCGGTAGAATTGCCCCATGGTCATGCCCGGCTTCAAAGGCACGAGCAGAAATGCCGACACTATCATGAACAGCGGTACGCTGATGCGCCCCATGAAGCCGTCGTAGAGCGACACCCAGAAGCGGTTGCTCTCATTGGCGAGCATCGACACCGGGCCGGCGAGTCCCGAGGAGTCGGCTCCATAGAAATTTTCGCTGGCGTGCACAAGCATTACAAGCAGGCACGCAATCACGCGGATATAATCCACGAATACAACTCTCTCGATTGACTGTGTCTTTCCCATATAACTTTGTTTTTTATAGTTTATTGATTTCATCTGCGCTGAGGCCGGTTGCCTGCTCTATCACATCAACGCCAATGCCCATACTTTCCATTTTGCGGGCAATGGCGATGGCCTCGGCTTTCTTGCCATCGGCGAAACCATCATCGTAGTAGGTGTCGAGGGTGTCGTTCTGGACCATGATGGCGTCGAGGTGCGCGTCGTAGGCGTGGCGGTCGGCGTCGCTCATGGTCATGTAGAGGAGGCGCTCACGGGCCTCACGCAGGCCCGGCGCGGTGGTGTTGTCGTTGATGTGGTTGTTCTTCAGGTAGTCGAGCCACTCCTCGATGGGGGTCCGCGCCACGTCGTTGAACTCATTCACCCTTATGATGAAATACTCCGGGAACACGTCCTTGGGATTGCCACGGCGAATCTCGCCATCCTCATTGGCGGTCACCTCGAGGGTGTCGCCGGTGTGCACCCCCGTGAAGGTGGTGGTGCCGTGATACAGGTAGTCCTTGCCGCGGCCCAGGTCGAAGTACACGATGTTGATTGAATAGACCTTCTTCACCTTGTCGTATTTTTCGCCCAGCGACATATGCTCGGTGATGACTTTCGACACGCCATAGAGTATGCGCTGGAGGTAGTAGAGCTGCCTCGACAGCTGCACCTCCACGATGATAATCTCGCCCTTTGTGTTGGCGGCCATCACGTCCACGCGGTTAAACTTGTCGCTCTCCGACTGCTGGTTGCCCTCGCTCTCGAGTATCTCGCTGATTGTGATTTTCTCGCCGAGCAGCACGGTGATAAGACCCTCGAGCACGGCAAAGTTGGCCTTGTCGCGAAGCATGCGCTTCACCGCCCAGTCAAACCGTATATACTTGTTGTTCACTTCCATAATGCCACAGTGTTGTTTGATTAATGCAAAGATAGCTACTTATTGAGGAAAAACGAAATTTTTTTGAAGGTTTTATAGTGATTATTTAGCCTGTGGCGGATTATTATGAGTGATTTTGCACCGACTAAAAAACGACTATTTTATGCGATACACAATTGAATACCGCGATGGATTCCGCCTAATCACCACCCATAGTGGAATGGAGCTTGGACTCAGCCCCGAATCGGGGATTAAGATAATTGAGGTTGATGGCTTACCATTCAAGGATTTCCTTAGCACCGGCACGCTGCTGCCCTACGAGGACTGGCACTTGCCCGCCGAGGAGCGTGCCGCCGAGCGCAGCTACCATGGCAAGACGGCCCGCACCATCAACTGCTGCGACATGGAGTGCTACCGCGACAGCGACGGCAACCTCTACGACTTCGCCTTTGGCCTCACTTTCTGAGCTATGAGCTGTGAGCCTTGAGCTGTGGGCTTTTGGGGCTATAATCTGATTGCCTGTTTTATGTGGCTCAAGACTCACAGCCAAAAATTTTTGGGGGGAATTTCTTGGGGGTTAGGGGAAAATTGTGTAATTTTAGCGACTTTTTTAATTTCTTGATATGGACAACAGCAATAATGCACATCTACAGCCTCTGCTCGGCATGACGCTGGAGCAGCTGCAGGGAGTGGTGAAGGAACTCGGTATGCCGCGCTTCACTGCCACGCAGCTCGCCGAGTGGCTCTACACTCACCGTGCCGACAATTTTGAGGCGATGAACAATATCTCGAAGGCTAACCGCCACAAACTCGCCTCGCGCTACTCCGTGGGGCGATATGCCCCTATGCACGAGCAGCGCAGCGTGGATGGCACGGTGAAGTATCTCTTTGCCACTGCCGACGGCAAGGCGGTGGAGAGCGTGTATATCCCCGACGGCGACCGCGCCACGCTCTGCATCTCGTCGCAGAAGGGTTGCCGCATGGGCTGCACTTTCTGCATGACGGGCCGCCAGGGCTATCATGGCAACCTCACTGCTGCCGAGATTATCAATCAGGTTATGAGTATTCCTGAGTCGCTGTCGCTCACCAACGTGGTGTTCATGGGCATGGGCGAGCCTATGGACAACGTGGATGCCGTGCTGCAGGTTATCGACGTGCTAACCGCCAAGTGGGGGCTTGCGTGGAGCCCCAAGCGCATCACGGTGTCGAGCATTGGCAAGATGCCTGAGCTGCGCCGACTGCTCGACGAGACGAGCGTGCACATTGCCATTAGCGTGCACTCTCCATTCCACGCCGAGCGCGAGAAGCTCATGCCGGTGGAGCGTGCCTTTGCCGTGAGCGATGTGATGAAGCTGCTCAGCGGCTACGACTTCGCCCACCAGCGCCGCCTCTCGGTGGAATACATCATGTGGGGTGGGCTCAACGACGATGCTGCCCACGCCGATTCCCTGGTTAAGCTGCTGCGCCATGTGGACTCGCGCGTGAACCTAATCCGCTTCCACGCCATTCCCGGCTCGCCGCTGCGCACGTCGAGTGAGGAGAACATGGTGGCTTTCCGCGACCGCCTCAACGAGCAGGGTATCATCTGCACCATTCGCCGTAGCCGTGGCGAGGACATATTTGCCGCCTGTGGAATGCTTGCCGGCAAGGTGAACGACAATCAACAACATTAAAGCACATAACATCACAAGATATGAAGAATCACACCACGAAAACAATGCTGCTGTGGCTCACGGCTGTGGTAGCTGTCATGGCAAGTGCCCAGGCACCAAGCGGATACTACGACTCGGCAATTGGCAAGAACAAGGGCGAGTTGCTACGGGCCCTCGAGTCAATAGTAGGCTCTCACACCACACTGAGCTACAACTATCTCTACACCGTGTATCAATCCAGCGACGTGACCGCCGATGGCTACATATGGGACATGTATGCCACCACAAAGTATAGCCCCGGCACCAGCGACCGCTGCGGCAGCTACAGCTCCATTGGCGACTGCTACAACCGCGAGCACTCGTTCCCAAAGAGCTGGTTCGACGACCAGTCGCCCATGGTTACCGATGCTTTCCACATCTATCCTACCGACGGAAAGGTGAACGGACAGCGCAGCAACTACCCTTATGGCGAGTGTGCCAATGGCTCCTATGTGAACTCAAAGGGTAACATTCGTGCCCTGGGCCGCCTTGGCAAGAGCACCTTTGCGGGCTACTCGGGCACGGTGTTTGAGCCCGATGACCAATACAAGGGCGACTTTGCCCGCACCTACTTCTACATGGCTGCGGCCTACAACAGCCGCATCGGCTCGTGGAGCAGTCCGCAGCTTGCCGGCAACCGCTACCCCTGCTTCAGCTCGTGGTCGATCGACCTGCTCATGAAGTGGCACCGCCAGGACCCGGTAAGCAAGAAGGAGATTGACCGCAACAACGCCGTGGAGCGTCACCAGCACAACCGCAACCCATTCATCGACTATCCCGAACTTGCCGAATACGTGTGGGGCACGCGCAAGGACGATGGCTGGACTCCCGGCGGAGTGCTCGACCCTATGCTCACCCTCCCTGTGGACGGAAGCAGCGCCTCAATTGGCATAACCGGTGTGAATGTGCCCCTGGTGCACCGCATCAGGGTGAAAGGCTCCGACCTGCAGAAGGACCTCACCGTGAGCCTCAGCGGCAGCTCGGCTTTCACCGCCTCGGCTTCGGTTATCACCGCCCCGGCAGCCAAGGAGGGCACTAATTTCAATGTAACTTTCAATCCCTCCTCCGTGGGAGCCCACACCGCCACCTTGAAGCTCTCGAGCAGCGAGGTGAGCGCAACCATCACTCTCACCGCCGAATGCACCGATGGCATCCCTGCCGGCGAGGCCACGAATATCACCCCTACCTCGTTCACCGCCAACTGGATTGACGTGGACTTTGCTGGCTTCTACACCATGCACGTCACCGAGAGCGACCGCACCTCCTATGTGCCGGGGTTCCCCATGACTATCGACACCGGCGAGGAGTGCATCGACGTGACCGGAGTGCAGCCAAGCACCACCTATTGCTATTGGCTCACTGCCACCGACGGACGCACCTCGCGCGTGGTGAGCGTGACCACCGCCGACCCCGAGAGGGTGCTCACATTCATCATTCCCGATGGCGGACTCTCGCTGAGCGCTGAGCCGGGCAAGCCCTCGGAGCCGGTGGAGGTGGAGGTGTTCGCCGACTATATCACCGACCCCGTGATGGTGGAAATCACCGAGCCATTCGCGCTGAGCCTCGACAAGCAGCAGTGGGCCTCGCAGCTCACCATCGACCCCGACGGTGAGGCAATTTATGTGCGCATGCAGCCTTGCGAGGCGGGCGAATACAGCGGCACTATGTCGCTCCGCGCCGGCAGCTTCGAGGGCGACGATGTGCCCGTCACCGGTATCGCCACCGAGATTGTGAACTTCTTCGAGGACTTCGAGATTGAGGGGGCCGAGGGGTATATCTCAACCGACTTCCAGGGCAACGCTTGCCTGTGGAGCCGAAAGAATGTGGGTATTTATGGCCGCACCGGCGACAAGCACAATGGCAGCCACGCTCTGTGCACCGGCAAGAACGGTGAGAGAATGGTGCGAATGGCCGAGGACAAGCTGCGCGGCGCCGGCACTCTCTCTT
>CAMGFF010000020.1 GCA_946055125.1 uncultured Prevotellaceae bacterium
ACTCCTAACTCCTAACTAAAACGAACGACCACTATATTACTAACCAACAACCACATTTATTAACCAAAATGACAAAACGATTATTGACTTTTGTCGCCATGCTGCAACTTATAGCCGGCATGGCGCTTGCGCAGTTTCAACAGAGTAAACTGCCGCTTGCCGATCCATTCGTGTTCTACGAGGACGGCACCTACTATGCCTACGGAACCAACGACAACAATGGCATTGTGGTATTCACCTCGAACAACCTTATTGAGTGGGAGAAGCAATCCACACTTGCCCTGCACAAAGACAACTGCACCGAGAAGGTGTGGTTTTGGGCTCCCGAGGTGTATCACATAGGCGATGAGTATTACATGTATTTTTCGGCCAATGAGCACCTGTTTGTGGCCAAGTCAACGTCGCCACTCGGTCCATTCGTGCAGGTGGGCGGCTACCAGATGGAGAAGCTTTTAGGCAGCGAGAAGTGCATCGACTCATCGGTGTTTATCGACGACGACGGCACCGCCTACCTCTTCTTCGTGCGGTTCACCGACGGCAACTGCATATGGATGTGCCGTCTTGCCGACGACTACATCACCCCCATGGCAGGCACACTGAAGCACTGCATATCGGTGTCGGCCGGGTGGGAGAACATACGGCCGCGCGTGGTGGAGGGCCCCAACATGGTGAAGCACAACGGCATATACTACCTCACCTACTCGGCCAACAACTATGAGAGCGCCGACTATGCCGTGGGCTATGCCACCACCACCTCGCTCAGCAAGCCTCAGTGGACCAAGGCCTCGGGCAACCCCATTCTGCGCCGCATCTACGACTTGGTGGGCACGGGTCACCACACCCTCTTCACCGATGCCGATGGCGACATGCGCATCGCCTTCCATGCCCACAACAGCACGACGGCCGTTCACCCCCGCCTCACCTACATAGGCCGCATGCAATTCAATGGCGATGCGCTTGAGGTGGCCAAGGAGCCATTTCTGCGCCCGGTGCTCAAGGGAGAGCGTGCAATAGGCTATGAGCCGGCAGCGCTCATCGACACCGAGCGCGGCTATGAGCACGGCGGCAGCACGGTGGTAGACCTCAATGCCGACGGACACCTCGACCGGATATCGGGCGGAGCGGTTCGCTCGGTGCAGAACGATGCCACCACCGATGCCTTCGGCAAGCGCCGCGCCATGCACATTGCTCTGTGGGACGATGCTGCAAACGAGTGGAATGAGCTCGACGGCAAGGCCTCGGCACTACAGGTGTCCGATTACCCGGTGATTCTGCCCTGCGACATCAACCACGACGGGCTGCCCGATGTGGTGGCCTTTGAGCAGATAGGCGTAAGCACCACGGCCGACGTGTATGTGAAAAATCTTGGCACCGAGGGAGTGCTGCTTGGCAATGGCGACGGCACATTCCGCCAGGCACAGCTCACCATCACCGACGCAACAGGGGCTGCGCTCGACTTCGACCCACGCGCCCCCTACACTGCCGCCCTGCTCGACTGCAACAACGATGGACTCACCGACATTGTGTGCCTCGGCTATCAGGACGACCGAATCTACAACTACTTGCTCGTGAACCGTGGCTTCACAGGCGACACCTTCACATTCACCGCCGTGCCCTTCCTTGAGGACTACAAGCTGACCAACGCACTGGTGAAGGCTGCCGACTTCAATGGCGACGGCTACTCCGACTTTATCATCTCGGCAACAGTGAGCGGCGTGGAAGGCATTAAGGCACTCACTGAAATTTTCCTTAACGACGCTGCCGCCCCCGGCACTTTCACCGCCATGGACCTGCGCAACACAAGCACCGTGGTGAAGCCAAAGAGCGGAGGAACGCTGTTGGTGGCCGACTTCAACGGTGACGGCCGCCCCGACTTCTACCTTGCCGGACAGGGCGACTCCAATCTGGGCGACAGCGAATATGAGCAGACAGTGTACCTCAACAAGGGCGGCGCAGCTCCCACTTTCAAGACCATCACCGGCCACCTGAAAACGACAATCTACAAATCGTGCAACACCGCCACGGCAGCCGGAGTGATCGACTGGAACGGCGACGGCTCATTCGACATCGTGGTGGGCGGAACATCGGAGAAGATTGACAGCAAGACCACAGCCCATGTGTATACCAACCAGAAGTGCTCCGGGGTGATGTATTGCTACGCACAGCTGCCCGGAGCAATGTCGTCCACCGTTTCGTTCCCCGACTGGAATGGCGACGGCGTGCCCGACTATTGCAATCAGGGATACTCGAAGGACGATGTGTATCTCACCAAAGCGCAACTTGGGCGCACTATGGCTGTGTGCTTCAACTCGAGCCCTGCCACCCAGCGGCCCGATGCGCCGGTGAGCCTCACCGCCACACCCGGCGAGCGTGGCGTGGAGCTGAAGTGGGAGGCACCGGCCTCGGCGGTGGGCTGCGAGAGTTTTGAATACTATGTGAAAGATGCCGATGGCAACCTCGTGACCGACTGCCTCTCCCTGCCCGACGGCACACGCCTTGCGCAGGCCATGGGCAATGCCGGCGGCAACCGCAGCATCACCATCTTCCCACCCAAGAGCGGCACCTACACCTGGGGCGTGCAGACGGTGAACGCCCGCTACCAAGGCTCGGCATTTGCCGAGGGCGGCACTTTCACCTACGAGGGCTCGGGCGTGGCAGGCACAGCCACCGACCCCGCCGGCGGTGAGCGGCACTGGAGCGTGGCAGGCCAGCCCATGGCACCCGGAGAGCCGGGAGTGCACATAGTGCGCCGCAGCGACGGCAGCACCACCAAGCAGCTCGAGCGATAGGCGCGAGTGCGTGACAAAAAAATGTGGAGAACCTACAATCGCGGGTTTTCCACATTTTCTTTGATATGTATGCTCAGTGGGGAATCAGTCAGGAGGGAGAGTTGGTGCCGAGGATGAGGCGAGTGAGGTTGCAGCCCACGAAGTTGCCGATGACTATCGAAGCGTAGAGGAGAAGCACCTGTGGCGCATTAGCGGTGAGGTAGTCGACGGGGACGCAGAGATAGTAGAAAGCATCGGCAATGCAGTGAGGGAAGCCGCAGATGATGAATAGCGGCACGCCGAAGAGCAGGGGCAGGAATTTGTCCTCGCGGGCCCACCTCACGGCGGTGGTCATGATGAAGCCGCAGCCAATGGCGAGCACGCCACACTGCACGATACCGGCATTGAGGCGGCCTTGGAGAATGTGCTGCGCGGTGTCGTGCAGCGGCATGGGCGACATTCGGGCCATGAGAGCCACGAGGAGGCAGCCCACAATGTTGGCTGCAAGGATAAGGCCGAGCTGAGCCACCTCACCTTTCTTGATAAATCCGGCAGTGCCGGTGTAGAGCTTCAGGCGGTAGTGCACCACGGCGAGGAGGCCGAAAGCGAAAGTCACGGCTCCCACCACGCCTCCCACGGCGAGGTAGCCAAAACCGGCAATGCCGATGCACACACCGGCCAGGATAGCCGAGCGAAATATTTTAGTCATAGTATTTTTTTAGTGGGATTAACGAAGATGAGTGCCCAGGTCGAGATTGTGCAGACTTGAGGCGCGGGTGATAATCACCTCTTCCACTCCGGCTGCAAGGGTGGCGAATGAATTGTCGAGCTTAGGAATCATTCCGCCCTGCACAATGCCCTCGGCACGCAGCGAGGCATATTCCTGTGGGGTGATAGAGGGGATAACGCTGTTATCGTCGTTCTCATCGCGTAGCACGCCATTTTTCTCGAAGCAGAACACTAGCTTCACACGGAAGTGCGCGGCGAGAGCCTTTGCGGTTTCGCCCGCCATGGTGTCGGCATTGGTGTTGAGGATATTGCCCTTGCCGTCGTGAGTGAGAGGCGCGATCACGGGCACCACGCCCGAGTCGATGAGCCGTGCCAGGGCATCGCCATCGGCACGACGCACGTCGCCCACCCAGCCATAGTCGATGGTGGTTACGGGGCGGCGGTCGCTTAGCATGATGTTCATGTCGGCGCCGGTCATGCCCAGGGCGTTGATGCCCAGGGCCTGGAGGCGAGCCACAATTTGCTTGTTCACCAGTCCGCCATAGACCATGGTAACGACTTCGAGCATAGGAGTGTCGGTGATTCGGCGGCCATCGACCATCTGCGTGGCGATGCCAAGACGCTCGGCGATACGGGTAGCCGAGCGGCCACCGCCATGCACGAGAAGCTTTTTCCCCTCGATAGAAGAGAAGTCGGCGAGAAGCTGCTTGAGGGAGGCATCTTCCTCGACAATCTTTCCGCCGACTTTAACGATAGTGATTTTTTCCATATAGAGTTAAGAGTGGAGAGAGGTAAGGAGGTAAGAGTGAGTTATTTGGCTGAGCCGGCAAATTCCATGAGGTAGGCTTTGATGAATTCGTCGATTTCGCCGTCCATCACGCCGCCCACGTCCGACGTCTGGTAGTTTGTGCGGTGGTCCTTCACGCGGCGGTCGTCGAAGACGTAGCTGCGAATTTGAGAGCCCCACTCGATTTTCATCTTGCTGTCCTCCACCTTGCGCTGCTCGGCACGTCGGTGCTGCATTTCCTTTTCATAGAGGATAGAGCGCAGGTGTCGCATGGCATTCTCGCGGTTCTTGGGCTGGTCGCGGGTTTCGGTGTTCTCGATGAGGATTTCCTCCTCCTCGCCGGTGTAGGGGTCCTTGAACTGGTATCGCAGGCGCACGCCCGACTCCACCTTGTTCACGTTCTGGCCTCCGGCGCCACCGCTGCGGAAAGTGTCCCAGGAGATTCGTGCCTGCTCGATATTCACCTCGATGGTGTCGTCGACCAGCGGGGTTACGAAAACCGATGCAAACGACGTCATTCGCTTACCCTGAGCGTTGTAGGGCGACACACGCACGAGGCGGTGCACTCCATTCTCGCTCTTGAGGTAGCCATAGACGAAATCGCCCTCAATCTTGATAGTCACCGACTTTATGCCGGCATCGTCGCCCTCGAGGAGCTGCGAGATAGTGGTCTTGTAGCCATGACGCTCGCAGTAGCGGAGATACATGCGCATGAGCATCTGAGCCCAGTCCTGGCTCTCGGTGCCGCCGGCACCCGAGTTTATGCGCAGCACGGCACCAAGTTTGTCCTCCTCAAGGCGCAGCATGTTGCGCAGCTCAAGGCTCTCAATCTTGGCGATTGTGCGGGCATACTGCTCGTCGATTTCCTCCTCGGTGACGAGGTCCTCCTTGATGAAGTCGAAGGCCAGAGCCAGCTCCTCGACCATTTTGCGCACTTCATCGTAATTGTCGATCCAGAAGTGCAGTTCCTTCACTTTTCGCATCTGAGCCTCGGCAGCCTTCTGGTCGGTCCAGAAGTCGGGCACATGAGTGCGCAGTTCTTCTTCTTCAACTTCGATACGCTTGCTATCGATGTCAAAGATACCTCCTCAGCGCATCCTCGCGCTCTTGCGTCTCTTTTAGTTGGTCTTGCGTGATCATTGATTATACATTAGTTATTGATTAATTAATATATCTTAGGCATACATAGCCTCGATTTCTTGGCTGTAGAGCTTGTTGATGATAGAGCGGCGAATCTTTAGGGTGTTGGTAAGTTCGCCGGTTTCCATGCTGAACGCCTTAGGGAGCAGCGTGAATCGCTTGATTTGCTCGAAAGAGGCGAAATTCTTTTGCAGGTTGTCGATACGCTCCTCAATCATCTTCACAATCTCGGAGTTTTTCACCAGTTCCTCGATAGAGCGATACTGGATTTTGTGCCTTGAGGCATATTCCTTTAGCGCCTCGAAGGCGGGAATGATTATAGCAGTGACATACTTGCGCTGGTCGCCGATCACAGCCACTTGCTCTATGTAGCGGTCCTCGCCGAGGCGGCTTTCGAGTGCTTGCGGGGCGATGTATTTTCCATTAGAAGTTTTGAAGAGGTCCTTGATGCGCTCGGTGAGAATGAGGCTTCCATTCTCGGAGAGGAGTCCGGCGTCGCCGGTGCGGAACCAGCCGTCGGGGGTGAAAGCCTCGGCGGTTTCCTTAGGCTTGTTGTAGTAGCCGCGCATCACGGTGTCGCCCTTCACGAGGATTTCGTTGTTGGGGCCAATCTTGTATTGCAGCTCGGGGAGAGCCGTTCCCACGGTGCCCAGCTCAAAGCCCACCTTTGGGAAGCAGGTGACGGTGGCAGTGGTCTCGGAGAGTCCGTATCCAATCAAGATGTTGATGCCGATGGAATGGAGGAACTCGGTGATATTCTTTGAGAGCGGAGCGCCCGCAGTGGGGAAGAAATGTCCGCGGTCGACACCAATAGCCCGGCGCACCTTAGAGAATACCTTGGAGTCGAAGAAACGGTACTGCGCCTCGATGAGAACTGGAGCCTTGCGGCCCAGGCGGGCATACTTTAGGTTTCGGATGTAGCCAATCTTGAGAGCCCGGTGCACGAGAGCGCGCTGAAAGAACCCCATTTGTGCAATATTATCCTGCACGGCCGAGTAGACCTTCTCCCAGAATCGTGGCACGCTGCACATGACAGTGGGGCGCACCTCCTTTATTGTTTCCTGAATGAGCTTAGGGTTCTGGTTGATATACACGCGAATGCCCTGTGAGATAGCGAAGTAGGTCCAGGCACGCTCAAAGATGTGGGAGAGCGGGAGGAAGCAGAGCGAAATGTCGGCCTCGGGGTCGTGGTCGAGGCGGCGCACGTGCATTGCGATAGCCGCATCGAAATTATGGTGAGTGAGAATCACGCCCTTAGGCACGCCGGTGGTGCCCGAAGTGTAGATGAGGCATGCGATGTCGGCCGGTGTAGCGTCGTTCTCGCGAGCCTTCAGCTCGCGGCGGCAAGCCTGCGAGGCAGCCTCGCCGAGGCGGAGGAGGTTCTCCCAAGTAATAGAGGAGGAATCATCATCGTGCAGCACGATGTCGGGGCTAAAAGTTATGATTTGCTGCACGGTGGCATTTTCGCGAGCCACCTGCCGTGCAATTTCGTAGTGTTCCTGACTGCCAACGCAGAGAATGTGAGCGTGAGCGTCGGTGACGATATAATCGACCTCGCTCTTGGAGCTTGTGGCATAGATAGGCACCGAGATAGCGCGGTTGCGGAAAGCGGCAAAGTCGGTGACAAGAATATTAGGCATATTCTGAGAAAAAACAGCCACGCACTGCTGAGGCATAAGTCCTAATATCTCGAGAGCGAGCGACGCCTTCTCAACATCACGCTGAAAGGCCGTCCACGAGGTGCTAATCCACCTATTGGTGGCGAAATCTTTATGAAAGTAAACGGCACGGTCGCCAAAACGGCCGGCATTGGCGTTTACCATATCATATAATTTGTTAGCCATACGATATTTTTTTATAAAAACCAGTGCAAAGATAGTGAATAGTTTCGGAATTTTAGCTACTTTCGCACAATAAAAGGATGAATGAGCAAAATATGCAAAGAAAAGATATAGCAGTGAAGGTGGTGAACCGCTCAAAGAACGCGCTTCCCGCCTATAGCACACCCGGCAGCGCGGGCATGGACCTGCGGGCATCGCTGAGCGAGCCGGTGGTGCTTGCCCCGATGCAGCGTGCATTGATACCCACAGGACTCTATATAGCTCTGCCCGAGGGCTTTGAGTGCCAGATAAGGCCGCGCAGCGGGCTTGCCCTGAAGCACGGAGTGACGGTGCTCAACACTCCCGGCACCATCGACTCCGACTATCGCGGCGAGGTGCGGGTGATACTGGTGAACCTGAGCGACACCCCCTTTGTGGTGAACGACGGCGAGCGGATATGCCAGATGGTGGTGGCTCGGCACGAGCGCGTGGATTGGCAGGTGGTGGAATCACTCGACGACACCGAGCGCGGAGCAGGGGGCTTCGGGCACACGGGGGTGGAGTAGGGCAAATGCCGCTTGCGGAATTTGTGGGGTTATGTGGTTATAGGGTTATAAATTGTTTTTTTGAGATGAGAAAGATTTCACGGAATATATTGCTCCTTGTGCTTGCTGTGGTGGGCATGGCGCCGGTGATGGCGGGGAGCAAGAAGGGCGACGACGCATCGGCAGCGATGCGCCGCGACAAGGCCCGCTACATATATCTTGAGGCACTGCGACATCGAGAGGACGACAACAATGGGGCGTTTCACGACCTGATACGCCACGCCTATGCCACCGACAGCAGCAACACCGCCCTGAGCTACTACTATGGCCTTACGCTGCTCATGCGCGAGAACGTGAGCCGCACCGATGCCGAGCGCGGAGTGAGCATGATGCGCCGCCATGTGGAGGCACACCCTGAGGACTACTATGAGGCCTACACCTATGCCACACTGCTGCCGCAGATTGACCGCGACGAGGAGGCTCTTGCCACATGGAAGAAGCTCGCCGAGCTATTTCCCACCAAGGTGGAGGTGCAGGGACAACTTGCCGACTGCTATGCCCGCAATGGGAACTTCATTGAGGCCATAGCCACCTACGACTCACTCGAGAAGGTGCTCGGAGTGAGTCCGGAGCTGATGCTTCGCAAAATCACCTATTACTACCAGATGCACGACACCACAGGAATGATAGAGCAGGGAAAGCGGCTGCTGAAGACAGCCCCCGGCAACGCTCAATACAACTATGTGATGGGCCATGTGTTTCAGAGCGTGCAGATGAACGACAGCGCACTGAGCTACTTCGACAAGTCGATAGCCCTGGCGCCCGACAACGGACAGCCTTACCTCGACAAGGCCAACATATACATGCTGAGTGGCGACTCGGTGGCTTACGACCGCGAGATAAACAATGCCCTCGTGAGCAAGGACCTCGACGTGGAGAGCAAGGTGGCTGTGCTGGTGGACTACATAAAGCAGCTCTTCGCGCGGCAGGACACCACCGAGCGCGTGAACAAGCTCTTCACCGTGCTGCTTGAGCAGCACCCGCATGAGGCTGCTATCCACGAGCTCTACAGTGAGTATTTTGTGGCAAGGAAGGACTACAAGCGTGCGGCCGAGCAGATGCAATATGTGCTCGACATCGACCCGTCGAATGCCGACAGCTGGAAGCGGCTGATGATGGTGAACCTCATGGCGGAGCAGTACCCTCAGGCGATAGCGGCGGGCGACAAGGCACTGGAGTATAATCCCGACAATATCGACCTGTATCAGTATATCGGGCCGGCATACTATCAGATAAAGGAGTATGACAAGGCGCTGGAGGTGTATGACCGCTGCCTCGCGATAGCCGACACGCTCGACTACAAGTTGCGGTCGAGTGTGCTCACGGGCAAGGGCGATGTGTATTACGCGCTGAAGGACACCGCGCAGTCGTTTGCCTGCTATGAGGAGGCGCTGCGAATTGACCCTACAAATGTGTCGCTCATGAACAACTATGCCTACTTTCTCACACTGGAGGGGAAAGACCTCGACAAGGCTGAGCGAATGAGCGCGAAAGCGGTGAATGCACAGCCCGAGAATGCCACTTTCCTCGATACCTATGCGTGGGTGTTCTTCAAGAAAGGTGACTATAAGTTGGCTCTTATCTACATAGAAAGTGCTTTGCGCAACGATAATGAATTGAATGGCGAGGTGCTGGAGCACTATGGCGATATCCTCTTCATGAACGGTGAGCCTGAGAAGGCAGTGGAGCAGTGGCAGAGGGCACTGGAGCTCGACCCTGAGCGGGAATTGCTCAGGAGAAAGGTGGAGAATAAGACGTATTTCTATAAGTGAGAGGGTGTGATAAATTTTTTTGATATTATGATGAAGAAAGGAATATTGTGGATTGCGGCTGCTGTGGTGGCTATCGCTGCCTCGCTGGGAAGCTGCGGAACTCAGAAGGATACTACGAAAGGGGGCGGCGCAAAGCTGCCTGAGGCTCTTGGCCAGCGTTTTGAGAACACGGTGGCAAGTTATGGTGAATGGACTACGCTGAAGACGCAGGGCAAGGTGACGCTTGGTGGCAGCTCGCCTTTTTCATCAGCTATGCAGATAACTATGGTGCGTGGCAAGAGCGTGAATGTGTCGCTGCGTCCTCTGCTTGGCATTGAAATGGGCCGCATCTACATCACCGGCGACTCGGTGGTGATAGTGAACAAGGTGGAGAAATACTATATCGCCGAGAGCCTCTCGCTGCTCACCGGCGGTGTGCCGCTGAATATCAACGATATGCAGGACTTGTTGCTGGCACGCATGTTTGAGCTTGGAAATGGCACAATCACTCCTCGTGCCGCTACGCTGAAGAGCGTCACCAATGGTGAGGCGGGGCTGATGGATGTGACGCTTCAGCCCAAGGGCATGAATTTTGCCTACACTTTTGCCGTGGATAGCGACCTGGCGCTGCGCACGCTCACGCTCGAGGCCGGAGGCAAGCCGGTGGACCTCAGCGCTAACTACAGCAACCACTTCGACACTCCTTGTGGCAAGGTGGCAGGCAATGTGAGGGTGGAATCGAAGTTGGGCGGCAAGGATATGTCGATTGAGTTTAAGTTCGACCGAAATATTCTCTGGAATCAGTCGATTAACGACCGCTCGCCTATCGACTCACGCTATCGCCGCGTGGAGGCTGAGGTGCTGCTTAAAGGGATGTTTAAGTAGATATTAGATATTGGATATTAGATATTGGATATTAGGGGAGTGTAGAGGGGTGATGGGATTGTTTTTTTGAGATGAGGAGAATTTTTGGCATATTTGTGGTTGTGATGCTGTGCATTGGTGTGGCAACGACTGGTGTGTGCCAAAAGAAGGATATGGGTAAGGTGAAGCGGGAGCAGAGCGATGTGAAGCGGCAGATTGCGACGACTCAGGAAGAACTTGAAGCAAAACGCCGCGAGGCTGCCCGCCGGCTTCGCGAGCTTGAGGCTCTTGATGCTGATATAGACCGCAGCCGGCGCGACATTGAGCGCATGGAGCAAAATGTGGCGCGTTGCGACTCGCAGATAAGGCTAATTGGCGACTCGATAGCCCACTCGGAGGCGCGTCTGGCACGGCTCAGGGGCAACTATGCCTCGGCAGTGCGCAAGATGCAGCACAACTTGAAGCGCAACGACCAGCTGTGGTTCATTCTGTCGTCGTCGTCGCTGCATGAGGCGTGGCGGCGAATGAGGTATTTGCAGCAGTTTGCCAAGTGGCGCGACCGACAGGCCGAGCAGATACATGGCGAGATAGTTGCGCTCGACAGGCGCAAGCGTGATGTGGAGAAGCTGCGTGGTGAGCAACAACAGCGACAGCTTGCACTGAAGAATGCGCACCGGGGGCTGGAGCAGCAGCGCAGCCGGCAGGATGAGATGGTGGAGGAACTGCGTGGCGAGGAGCGTCACTTGAAGGAGGTGCTTGCCGAGCAGCAGCGGCGTGCCGATGCACTCGACCGCGAGCTTGAGCGACTAATCAGACTTGAGGAGGAGCGAATAGCTGAGGAACAGCGCAAGGCCCGCGAGCGGAGGCTTGCCGAGGAGAAGGCAGCCAAGGAGCGGGCTGCAAGAGAACAGGCAGCCAAGGAGCAAGCTGAGAAGAACAAGAAGAAAACGGCAAGGAAGCCGTCGACGCAGCCCAAGGTGCAGCCCAAGGTGGAACCGCCCAAGCCGGCTAAAGCACCCCAGCCCAAGGTGCCGGGCGATGAATATGCCGGCATGAGCAGCAACTTTGAGCGCAACAAGGGGCGGCTGCCCTATCCAATAGGGGGCAACTGCCGCGTGGTGCGGGGCTTCGGCAAGCAGCGACACCCTGAGCTTCGGCATGTGATGACCGACAATGGAGGAATCGACCTCGCTGCGCCGCTTGGAGCAGTGGCTCGGGCCGTGGCTCCGGGAAAGGTGTCGGCAGTGTTCAGTCAGCAGGGCTATGGCATGGTGGTGATGGTGCGTCATGGAAGCTACCTCACGATATATGTTGGGCTTGAGGCACTCACGGTGGCTACGGGCAGCACGGTGAAGGCCGGCGATGCGCTCGGCACGGTGACTGCCGACCCCGATGGAGGCGGCAAGGCATTGCTCCACTTTGAGATAAGGCGCGAAAAGACCAAGCTGAATCCGATGGAGTGGCTTGTGGATAGTTAGGAGTTATTAGTTAGGAGTTAGGAGTTTTTAGTTGGGGGGTAGTTAGGAGTTTTTGGTGGGGGATTGGGTGTGGATGTTTATGTTTGGAAATTGATGTATTATGATAAGATTGGAGATTTATACACCGGCTCAGCATGCTGAGTGGAATCACTTTGTGTATGGGGCGAAGAATGCTACTTTTTTGCACCTGCGCGAATATATGGACTACCACAGTCAGCGTTTCACCGATAGCTCGCTGGTTGCTTACCAGGGTAATAAGATAGTGGGTGTGCTGCCTGCTAACCGGGTGGGCGACACGCTCTACTCGCACCAGGGGCTGTCGTATGGTGGGTGGCTGGTGCCCACGAAGCACTTCGATGTGGTGAATATGCTTGCAATATGGGACGCAATGGCGACGTTCCTGCCCAAGATAGGGGTTAAGAAACTGGTGTATAAGCCGAGTCCTCACATTTATCACTCCTATCCGGCCGAGGAGGATCTCTATGCGATTTTCCGCTATAATGGGAAGCTGATAGCCTCTACCATATCTACGGCGATACCCATAGCCAATGCCATACGCTTCAATGAGAACTCCCGGCGGCAGGTGCGTCTGGCCCAGAAGGAAGGTGTGGTGGTGGAGGAAACCAGCGACTATGAGCCCTACTGGAATGTGCTCACCGAGCTGCTCGATGAGCGCTATGGAGTTAAGCCGGTGCACTCGCTGGCCGAGATCAACCTGCTGCACTCACTGTTCCCAATCAACATACGCCTCTTCGTGGCGCGGCTTGGAGAGGAGGTGCTTGGCGGGGTGCTGGTGTATCACACCGGCCATGTGGCTCATGCTCAATACATAGCGGCATCGAAGCGCGGCAAGGAGATGAAAGTGCTCCCGCTAATATTCGATCACCTTATCAACAAGGAGTTCAGCCAGTCGCGCTACTTCGACTTTGGCACGTCGAATGAGCAAGGCGGCCGGGTGCTTAATGAGGGACTTGTGATGCAAAAGACCGGTATGGGCGGCCGAGGGATAGTGTATAATTGCTTTGAGATAGAATTTTGATTTTAGGTAAGAGGTGATTTAGGTAAGAGGTAAGAGGTAAGAGGTGATTTAGGTGAGGGGTGAGGGGGTTGTTAATTGAAAAAGATATAAAAAAATGTCGGGCAAGAAGGGCGCGATTTCGCGAGGCATATTCAAGGCGATGGGTATATTCGGAGGCACACAGGTGCTTTCGATTATCTGCTCCATTGTGCGCAACAAGCTGGTGTCGATGTGGCTTGGGGCATCGGGAATGGGACTCTTCGGGCTTTACAACTCGGCCATCGACATGCTTTGCGTGTTTACCAACATGGGGCTTCGCACAAGCAGTGTGCGCGACCTCTCGCAGGCCTTTGCCACTGGCGATGAGGCGCATATCGCCCGTGTGGTGAAGATTGTGAGGCGGTGGTCGTGGTTGCTTGGAGCAGTGGGAGCTGTGCTCACCATGCTGCTTGCTCCGGCACTTAGCCACATCACCTTTGGCGACACAGCGCATGCGTGGGGCTATGGAGTGCTGTCGGTATCGGTGCTGTGCTTCTCGGTTCTTTGCAGTGAGCAGGCAGTGCTTCAGGGCGTTAAGCGGCTCAAGGCGCTTGCCAAGGCCACGGTGTGGGGCAATGCCATGGGGCTTGCACTCTCGGTGCCGATGTACTACTACATGGGCGAGGCGAGCGTGGTTCCGTCGATACTGGTGTATGCCATAGCCAATGTGGTGAGCGTGTGGGTGCTGCGTTGCCGCGACTACGATGGGAAGGCACCCCGCCTCAGTGCCGGGGAGACGGCGCGTGGCGGGCTCGATTTCTTCAAATTCGGCTTTTTCATCACACTAAGCGTATTCTCCACGCTGCTTGTGAGCTACATATTCATGGCCTACCTTAATCACCGAGCCGACCTCGACACAGTGGGGCATTACCAGGCGGGCTATTCGATGGTCAACCGCTACTCGGCGCTGTTTTTCTCGGCGATAGGCATGGAGTATTATCCACGGCTGTCGGGGGTGGCACAGAGCAACAGGCGCATCGACGTGTTTGTGACGCAGCAGTCGGCAATCACACTGTGGATATTGCTTCCGGTGATACTTTTGTTCATTGTGTGCCGCAAGCTGGTGGTTGATGTGCTCTACACGAGCGACTTCTATGCGATGATACCCTTTGTTACGTGGTGCATGGTAGGGCTGGTGTTTAAGGGCGTGTCGTGGTGCATAGCATTTGTGATCCTTGCCAAGGGCGCGAGCAAAGTGTATCTTGTGACGGAGCTCTCGAGCTCGGTGCTCTGCTTGGTTTACAACATTACGTTCTTCGAGCTTTGGGGGCTTGAGGGGCTGGGCGTGTCGTATGCGGTGTGGTATTTGTCGTATCTTTTGATAGTGGCAGTGGTGTATGTGAGGGAGTTTGGCATAGCGCTGCGGCGGACGATGCTGTGGCACACGGCCTATGCCACGGTGATGACACTTGCCGCGCTGTGGGCAGTGAGCAGCGGCTATGTGGCAGTGGCAGTGGCACTTGCATTGGTGGCAGGAGGGGTTAGTATTGTTAAGATTCGTGAAAGCGTTGGAAAATTGAAATAAAAGGGCTACCTTTGCTGCGGATAAACATAATGAAATGACTAAGAAGGGGTCTCGACAGACGATGTGGAGATTCTTTCGTTTTTTACTAATTTTCTAAAACACATATTTTACCATGGCTATTACTTACATGACAAAAGAAGGCTATAAGAAGAAGATGGAAGAAATCGCTTACTTGGAGAACGTGAAGCGACCCGAAATATCACGCGCAATCGCCGAGGCCCGCGACAAGGGCGACCTCTCGGAGAATGCCGAATATGATGCAGCGAAGGAGGCTCAGGGCATGCTGGAGATGAAGATCTCGCAGCTCAAGGACCTTGTGGCAAGCGCGCGCATCATAGATGAGAGTAAGCTGAACACCGAGGAGGTGCAACTTCTTAACACAGTGACGATAAAGAACCTTGGCAACGGCGCGACGATGAAATATACCATCGTGACCGAGAGCGAGGCCAACCTGCGCGAGGGCAAGCTCTCGTGCAAGACACCTATTGCCGCCGGGCTTATAGGCCACAAGGTGGGCGAAGTGGTGGAAGTGAAGGCTCCCGCGGGTATGATGAAATTTGAGATTCTCAATATTGAGATTTGAGTTTAGGTAAGAGGTAAGGGGTAAGAGGTAAGGGGTAAGAGGTGATTGGAGGTATCGGTGGGGAAGGATTGTATATTTTTATAAAGTTAAATAAAGGATATGGCATCGATATTTAGTAGAATTGTGGCAGGGGAGATTCCTTGCTACAAGGTGGCTGAGGATGAGAAATATTTTGCTTTTCTCGACATTAACCCGGTGGCTAAGGGCCACACGCTTGTTATTCCAAAGCATGAGGTGGATTATATCTTTGACCTCGATGATGAGGAATATGCCGGTCTTATGGCGTTTGCCAAGAAGGTGGCTGCTGCAATGAAGGCTGCGTTGCCGTGTAAGCGCATCGGCGTGGCAGTGCTGGGCATGGAGGTGCCTCACACTCATGTGCACCTTGTGCCGCTTAACAAGGAGAGCGATATGAATTTCTTCAAGGAGAAACTGTCGCTGCCTGCTGAGGAGATGGCCGAGATTGCTAAGGCGATTAGTGGAGAGGTGATTAAAGGT
>CAMGFF010000021.1 GCA_946055125.1 uncultured Prevotellaceae bacterium
ACACGAAAATAGGAGATAAACACCCTATGATTAGTGTTTACCTCCTACTCGATTGGTGGAGGTGGAGGGGTTTGAACCCTCGTCCAAACGCGGAACCAATGGGCTTTCTACATGCTTAGTCGTGACTTGGTTGTCGGCAACAGGCAGGATCTCGACTACCAACCTGAAACTTATCCTCTAAGTCTCGACCCGCAACCGAGGAGCATGCGGGTCTATTTCCGAATTTCTTAGCACCACCTTGTCGAAACGTCTCGGAACGGGGCAATCGGGTGATGTCTTGTCTCGGGCCACTGTGGCCGAGATTAAGCTGATCTACTGTACTTCAATCAAGCAGCAAGAGCGTAGTTATTTTCGCCAGTTAAATTTTTGATGTCGGAGATTAAAGAGCATAGCCATCATCGCTCTGCATGCTTACACACCGCTTCTACACGCTGTCAAAGCCATTCACCCCCATTGTGCGAATTGTGGCTGCAAAGATATGGTGAATTTTGGGGATGACAAAGTTAAAAATGCTTAAATCTTCACTGTGAGAATTTCGTTGATGTCGGTGAGGTAGTTTTGGCTGCGGTGCTCGCACTTCACTCGCCATGGGCTGTGGGAGTTGCCTTCCACGGCGAGGCGCAGGCTTCGTGGGCCGTAGCGGTGGTTGAGAGTGTCGATTGTGGCCATGAGGGAGGCGCGTTCGGGGCGGTTGTTCACGGTGTCGAAGATGTGCAGCTGCCGGGGTGTGGCCGGGGTGATTTCGGTGAGTTCCACGCCGGCTTTTTTGTAGAGCACGCCGGGGAGGAAGAGGCTGCGGAGAATGCGTAGTGCGGCGGTGGTTATTTCCATGGTGTCGGCTGTGGCTACGGGGAGGCGCACGGTGTCGAATCCCACGTGCTGCTGCAGGTCGTCGCGGAAGCGGTTGCTCATGACGAACACGGTGACTTGGTGTGCGAGCGAGAGCTGTCCGCGCAGAGTGGAGGCGCAGCTTGCTGCGAAGTGGGCGATTGACTCGCTGAGGGTGTCGATGTCGCCAATCATGTGACCGAAGCTGCGGCTGGTGCGAATGGTCTGCCGGCGCAGGATTTCGGAGGTGTCGATGCAGGGATGCCCGTTGAGCTCGAGCCATGTGCGGTAGCCTGGCAGGTGGAAGTTGGAGCGCACCCAGTGGGCGGGTTTGTCGGCGAGTTGCAGGGGCGACTGCACGCCGAGGTAGGCGAGGTGGGCGAGGGTGCTGCGGCCTATTCCCCAGATGTCGTCGAGCGAGGCGAGGCTTAGGGCTTTTCGGCGCTTTGCGTCGGAGTCGATGAGGCACACTGAGTGGTAGCCTGGGTATTTTTTTGCGAATTTGCTGCCTATTTTGGCGAGGGTCTTTGAGGGTGCGATGCCCACGCTCACGGGAATGTCGGTGAACCGGCGCACTCGCATTGCCACTTCGCGCATGAAGGTTTCGGGCGAGGCGATACGGCTGTAGCAGTCGAGGTAGCAGAAGCTCTCGTCGATGCTGTAGTTTTCCACGTGGGCCACGCTCTTGCGCAGGATAGAGGTTACGCGGCGCGACATTGCGGCGTAGAGTGGCATGTTGCCCGAGAAGATGTGCACATGGTGTGCGTCGACGATGTCGCGCACCTTGAAGATTGGGGTTCCGCGGCTGAGGCCGAGGGCTTTGGCCTCGGGGGTGAGGGCCACGATGCAGCCGTCGTTGCTCGACAGCACGCACATGGGCTTGCCGTTGAGGCCAGGGTGGAACACTTTTTCCACCGAGCAGAAGAAACTGTTGCAATCTACGAGGGCGACCATTATTTATTATAGGTAAGAGGTAAGAGGTAAGGGGTAAGGGGGGAGAGTGGGGAGAGGGGTGCGTCAGGCGCGGGGGCGGTGGATTATGTAGGTCACTACGCCCCACACGTTGAAGCTGTCGCCGGGGGTGATGGCTATCTCGGGGAAGTCGGGGTTGGCAGGCACGAGGTAGCCTTGGCCGTTGCGTGTGTGTACATATTTTATTGTGTATTCGCCGTTTAGTTCACACAGGGCCACTTCGTGCTGCGAGGGGTTGCGGTTGCTTTTGTCCACGATAAGGAGGTCGCCCGAGTGGATGTCGGCATCGATCATTGAGTTTCCTTCCACGCGAATGAGGTAGGAGGCTTCGGGGTTGGGGCAGAGCATGCGCAGCAGCTCGATGTCCTGGGCCAGCTCGTCGTTGTCGAGCGGAATAGGGAAACCGGCCACCACGCTTATGTCGAAGTAGGGGAGATGCAGAGGCTTCACCCGGTCGGCGTGATACACGGTGCCTAAGGGCTGCATCGTGAGTGCGGTGGTGATGCAGTCGTTGATGAATTTTGACTTGTTGTCGCTTCGGTCGATGGCCTGTGCCACACTGCCGCCGGCGCGGAAGGCATAGAGGTGGCTGTCGGTGCGCGGGCGCCCGGCACCCGGCCGGCGTCCGCCATGATTGCATTTTGCGTTGTCCATGGTGCAAAGGTAGCAAAAAAACTTGAAATCAGTATAACGTTTTTCAAAAAAAACGAGGTGGGCAGGTGCGAAAAAAATCCCGGAGTGGCAATGCCATTCCGGGACTGATGGGTATTTGTGCGCAGTGTTACTTGATGAGGTACTGCGAGCTGATAGAGCGGTTCTCGTGCACTCGGCGGATAGTGTCGGCGAAGAGGCTTGCTATGCTGAGGATTGTCGCCTTCTTGCAGTCCTTGTTGAGCGGAATGCTGTTGGAGAAAATCATCTCAGTGAGGGCGCTCTCGTCGATTCGCTGCGCTGCGGGGTCGCTCATGATGGCGTGCGATGCGAGCGCGCGCACCGAGCGGGCTCCGTTCTCCTTCATGAGGTTGGCCGCCTTGCAGATGGTTCCGGCGGTGTCGACCATGTCGTCGACGAGGATTACGTCTTTGTCCTTCACGTCGCCGATGATGGTCATGTTCTCAACCACATTGGCCTTGGCGCGCTGCTTGTGGCAGAGCACGAGAGGCGTGTTGAGATACTTGGCATAGGAGTTGGCGCGCTTTGCGCCGCCCACGTCGGGCGAGGCAATCACGATGTCCTTGAGGTTGAGCGACTGGATGTAGGGGATAAAGCACGAGGAAGCGTAGAGGTGGTCTACGGGCACGTTGAAGAAACCTTGAATCTGGTCGGCATGTAGGTCCATGGTGATGAGGCGGTCGATACCGGCGGTGCTGAGCAGGTCGGCAACGAGCTTAGAGGCAATCGACACGCGCGGCTTGTCCTTGCGGTCCTGGCGGGCCCAGCCGAAGTAGGGGACAACGGCGATAATCGACTTGGCCGAGGCGCGCTTGGCTGCGTCGATCATGAGGAGGAGCTCCATGAGATTGTCGCAGTTGGGGAAAGTCGATTGGATTAGATAGACTTCACATCCGCGGATTGACTCCTCGAATGATACTTCAAATTCACCATCGGCAAAACGCTGAATGTTCATTTTGCCAAGTTCAACACCAAGTTCTTGGCAGATTTGCTCGGCTAAATACTGAGATTTAGTGCCTGAGAAAACCTTGAATGGAGTTACTGAGTCACACATAATGTTTTTATGTAGATAGGCTTTTGAAATTTTTTTGCAAAGTTACGAATTTTTATGGAAAATACTATCACTTTGCCCTATAAATTTACTTCTCACTTGGCGCTTTTGCTCTTTGCGCGTGGGCGGCGCAGGGGGGTAAGCTTCCAGATTACGGCACCGTGGGGTGCGATGTCGGTGTGGAATGGGGTGTCGGCCTGGAGTGTGGCGGTGGTGCTTTGCCCGCTGAGCAGGTCCACGGCGTTAACCTCGCCCTGCTTTATGCCGAGGCACTCAAAGGCGTGGATGGGAATGTTGATGTCGATGCTGCACGGCACGTTGTCGAAGTTGACGGCGATGAGCAGGGTTTCGTTCTTGTGGCTTCGCAGGTAGGTGAACTGGCGGTGTGGGTTGAGGTTGCCATAGTTCACATACATGAGGTCGAAGAAACTTCCCCGGGCAATGGCCTGCTCGTTGTTGCAGAGGAGGAGCACACGCTGGTAGGTGTGCCGCAGGTCGGTTTCGAAGCGTGAGAGGTGCTCGTCGTTGCACAGGCCGTGGTTGTACCAGCGGCGCACGGTGGGGATGCTCCAGTAGTCGAAGATTGTGGTGCGGCCGTCGCGACCGCTGAATCCCTCGGAGTCGATTGCGCGCTCGCCGAGTTCCTGGCCTTGATAGATCATCATTGGCCCGGTGGAAATGGTGGCGCTCACCACGAGCGAGGGGAGCACGAGCGATGCATCGCCGGCATATTGCCACGAGGCGAAGCGCTGCTCGTCGTGGTTCTCGAGGAAGTTGAGCATGTGGCCGGCTATGCCGTCGACCGTCTGCCAGCAGCTGGTGAGGCATGCAGCCGACACGTTGTTGCACTGAATGCCGCGCAGGGTGTCGTAGAGGTTCACTTTGTCGTAGAGGTAGTCGAAGTGGCCGTTGTAGATGTAGTCGCGGTAGAGGCTCACGTCGTAGATTTCGGCGATGAACACCACATGTGGGTATTTCTCCTTCACCATTGGCACGGCCCATTTCCAGAACTCCACGGGCACCATGTGTGCCATGTCGCAGCGGAAACCGTCGATGCCCTTCGAGCACCAGTAGCGCAGGATGTGGAGCATCTTGAACCATGTGGAGGGGGTGGGGGAGAAGTGGCGTGAGCCGTTGCCATAGTCCACGCCATAGTTGAGCTTTGCGGTCTCATACCAGTCGTTGCGGCCGGGGAATGCGGTGAAGCAGTCGTTGCCGGTGGCCTTGGCGGGGAACTCGCGGTAGGCGTTGTCGCCCTCGCCGAGATACACGTCGTGTGGGGCGAACTGCTGGCGGGGAATATAGTAGAAGTTGTTGCGGGGAGAGAAGTGGAATGAGGTGTCGTCGCCCTCGCCGAGGTCTTCGATGCCGGCGGGCTTGGCGTCGGAGTGATACTGGCGGGCCACATGGTTGGGCACGAAGTCGATAATCACCTTCATTCCGGCATCGTGGGTGCGCTTCACCAGGGCTTCAAATTCGGCGATACGGCCGGGTACGTCGACGGCGATGTCGGGGTCCACGTCGTAGTAGTCCTTTATGGCGTAGGGCGAGCCTGCGTTTCCCTTCACTATGCAGGGGTTGTCGGGCGGTGTTATGCCGCAGGCCGAGTAATTGGTGGCGGTGGCGTGCTCAATCACGCCTGTGTACCACACATGGGTCACGCCCAGGTCCTTTATTTTGGAGAGAACAAACTCGTTGATGTCGTTCATTTTCCCGACGCCATTCTGCTCAATGGTGCCAAATGGCACGCAGGAGTCGCAGGTGTTGGTGAATAGGCGTGGGAAAAGTTGGTAGATGACCGGCTTGGTCGTTTGCTGATTGGTGGGAGCCATTGTCAAGTGTTCTGTAAGTTATGCAGTTTTAATATTTTTAATGTTTCGTCATATCCTTTCTCGGCGATTTCCCACATGGCCTTGATACCGAAGACCTTGTGGTGGGCGATGCTGTCCATGTTCACGATGATGTCGCACAGAGCCTTGTCGGCGTCGAGGTTGCTTCGGGAGATCATCTTGTAGCTGCGGTGTGCCACCTCGAGGATTGAGGGCTTGAACTTCTCCTCGTGCACGAAAGGGCTCACGTCGATGCCTATGAGTGTGTCGCACCGGTGCCTGATTGCGGCCGAGGGGAGGTTGTGCATCACTCCTCCATCCACATAGTAGTTCCCATCGATTCTCACGGGTGAGAACACGATGGGGATACTGCACGAGGCGGCCACGCGCTCGGCTATTGCCCCGGTGGAGAACTCCTCATAGCAGCAGCGGCTCAGGTTGGTGGCGCACACCATGGTGGGGATGCTGAGGTCCTCGAGGCTCGCCACGGGGATAGCCTTGCGCAGGAAGCGGATGAAGCGCGTCATCTTGAAGAACCCGTCCTTGGGCACGGCAAGCTCGGCGAGGTCGTTGAACGACTTGTCGGCAAAGGCACGCATCATGTCGTCGGGCGACAGTCCGGCGGCATACATGCAGGCAATCACGCTGCCGGCGCTCACGCCTGCAATCACCTGTGGCCGCAGGCCGCACTCCTCCAAGGCACGCAGTGCGCCCACGTGGGCAAAGCCACGGGCGCCTCCTCCGCTCAGCGCCAGGCCAAGGGAGCAGCGAGTGGTGGTGAAGCCTTCTTGGTGTGTCATCGGTGTAGCTTTTCTTGAAAAACCACCACAAAAGTAGCAATATTCTTCCAAATAGCAGTGAAATAGGCCGAAAAAAACGGAGTTTTGAGCCACTTTTTGCCTTTTGCATATTTTGTGAGGCAATGAAGTGGCAAAATATTTCGTGGAATTGGAAATTTTGCGTATCTTTGTGGGAATGTGTGGCCGCAAGGCTCACATGATATGAACACAAACCGACATAAAGACATGGAAGAAGATATAAAAATGTGCATTGAGGTGCTGCGCAAGGGTGGGCTGATACTCTATCCCACCGACACCATTTGGGGCATAGGCTGCGACGCCACCAATGCCGGAGCGGTGAGGCGCGTCTACGAGCTGAAGCGGCGTGCCGACAGCAAGGCCATGCTCGTGCTGCTCGACGACGCCTCGCGGCTTGAGCGCTACGTTGACGAAGTGCCCGATGTGGCCTACCAGCTCATAGAGGCGGCAGTGACCCCGCTCACCATAATCTACGACCGCGGGCGCAACCTCGCCCCCGCTCTGCTCGGCGACGACGGCAGCGTGGGCGTGCGCATCACCGGCGAGGCTTTCACGCGGCAGCTGTGCCGCCGCTTCGGGCGGCCCATAGTGTCGACCTCGGCCAATGTGAGCGGAGAGCCGTCGGCGCCCACCTTTGCCCGTGTGAGCGAAGAGATAAAGCAAGGCGTGGACTATGTGGTGCGCTACCGGCAGGACGATGAGGCCGAGGCGCGCCCCTCGGGCATAATAAAGCTCAGGGCCAATGGCGAGTTTAAGATTCTGCGCAAGTAACATACCCAAAACACAATAACGAAAGTGACCGGAACACAACGACAGCGACTGAAGTATGTGCTTGGCGACATGGTGTCGTCGGCCGTGGCCGTGCTGCTCTACAACGTGATTCGCTACTATTTCAGCGCATCCCGCCATGGATTCGGCAGCCTTGGCTCATTCCTCTCGTGCGAGAGCGTGGTGCTTGGGCAGGTGCTGTTTCCGCTTGCCATGATGGCAGTGCACTACCTCTCGGGCTACTACACCGAGGTGATGCGTAAGTCGCGCCTGCAGGAGGCTGCCACCACGGTGATTTCCACTTTCATCTCGGCGCTGATAGTGTTTTTCGTGGCGATAATCAACGACATGGCGCGAGAGCGGGCCTACAACTATGAGCTGATAGCGATATTCTGGGCGGTGAGCACGGCGTGCGTCTATTCGGTGAGGCTGTTCTTCACCGGCAAGATGTCGCACAAGGTGAAGACCGGGCAGCTCCTCACCAACGTGCTTGTGATAGGCGCGGGGAAGAAGGCTGAGGCCTTCGGCCGCAACCTCTCCACCGTGAACCGCCACCTGGGCTACAGCGTGGTGGGGCACGTGAGGATTGAGGGAGAGCGCAACAGTGGCAGCATCACCAAGCCCGTGACCGACATGGCCGACCTTGCCACTGCCTGCCGGCGGCTGGGCGTGCAGGAGTTTGTCATCATTCCCGAGAAGCACAATGCCAAGACAATTCTCGACATAGTGAACAAGCTCTTCCCCTTCAACCTGCCAATAAAGATAAAGCCCGACATCTACAACATTCTCGTGTCGCGCGTGCGCCTGAGCGACTTCCACGGCGAGCCACTGGTGGATATATCGGGCAGCTGCATGAGCCATGCCGCAAGCAACATAAAGCGCGTGGCCGACTGCCTCATCTCGGCCCTGGCGCTTGTGGCGCTCTCGCCGCTTTTCCTCTATGTGGCGTGGCGCATTAAGCGGGAGTCGAAGGGGCCAGTAATCTACAAGCAGACGCGCATAGGGCTGCACAACCGCCCATTCACCATCTATAAGTTCCGCACCATGCGCGAGGATGCCGAGGAGGGCGGAATGCCGCGCCTCTCGAGCAGCAACGACGACCGCATCACCCCCTTTGGCCACGTGATGCGCAAATACCGCATCGACGAGCTGCCGCAATTCTGGAACGTGCTCAAGGGCGACATGTCGATAGTGGGGCCTCGGCCCGAGCGGCAGTATTTCATCGACCAGATCACCCGGCGTGCGCCATTCTACACCCTGCTGCACCAGGTGCGCCCCGGCATCACCTCGATGGGCATGGTGAAATTCGGCTACGCCAGCAATGTGGAGGAGATGGTGCAGCGCATGAAGTACGACCTCATTTATCTTGAGAATATGTCGCTATTCAACGACTTGAAGATTATCGTCTACACCATTGAGACGGTGCTCACCGGAAAGGGAATTTGAGATTAAACGAAAAACGACTACAAAACACAGGACTATATGCAAAAGGACATAACCGAAAGTGAGAAATTGCGTGGACCCTACATGAGGTTGCTCCAGTGGCGCGAGAAGCACATCACCGAGCGCAACTTCGTGATAGTGCTCGCGCTCGTGGTGGGCATCCTCTCGGGCTTTGCCGCGCTGCTGCTCAAGCTCATCATCGAGGAGATAGCCTCGCTGCTCACGGCACACGTGTCGATAACGCAGGGCAACTACTCCTACCTCATTTTCCCTATTGTGGGAATACTCATCGTGAGCCTCTTTGTGCGCTATGTGGTGCGCGACAACATATCCCATGGAGTGACGCGCGTGCTCTATGCCATATCGCAGAAGAAGAGCCGCCTGAAGGTGCACAACATGTGGAGCTCGCTCGTGGCAAGCTCGGTGACCATAGGCTTCGGTGGCTCGGTGGGAGCCGAGGGCCCCATTGTGTTCACAGGCGCGGCCATTGGCTCCAACCTGGGCGGCGCCTTCCGCCTCTCGCCGCGCATTCTCATGCTGCTGGTGGGCTGCGGCGCGGCGGCCGGCGTGGCGGGCATCTTCAAGGCTCCCATTGCGGGAATGCTATTCACCATTGAGGTGCTCATGCTCGACCTCACGGCGGCCTCGGTGATGCCGCTCATGATAGCCTCGGTGGCGGGAGCCACGGTGGCCTATGTGTTCACGGGCTACGACGTGGAGTTCTTCTTCTCGCAGAGCGAGCCATTCGTGACCTCACGCATACCCTATGTGATACTGCTCGGCGTGTTCTGCGGCTTTGTGTCGCTCTATTTCACCAAGGTGATGAACATGATGGAGCGCACCTTTGGCAAGCTCAAGAATCCCTGGCTGAAGTTTGCCTTTGGCTCGGTGATACTCAGCTCTCTCATCTTCCTCTTCCCACCGCTCTATGGCGAGGGCTATGGGCCAATCAACCTGCTGCTCAATGGGCAGTTCTCGCAGATATTCGACGGCAGCCTCTTCTACGACTACCGCCACGACGTGTGGATGGTGATAGTGTTCATAGGGCTTATTATTCTCGCCAAGGTGTTTGCCACGAGCGCCACCAATGGCAGTGGCGGTGTGGGCGGAACGTTTGCGCCCTCGCTCTATGTGGGGTGCATGGCCGGATTTTTCTTTGCCATTCTCATCAACACGCTGGGGCTGTGCGACGGTGAGCTGTCGACCAAGAACTTCGCCCTCATGGGCATGGCCGGGGTGATGTCGGCGGTGATGCACGCGCCACTCATGGCCATCTTCCTCACGGCCGAGATGACCGGCGGCTACGAGCTGTTCCTGCCACTGCTCATCGTTTCCTCAATTTCCTATGGCACCATACGCCTCTTCCTGCCCTACAGCATCTACACCATGCGCCTTGCCCAGCGCGGCGAGCTGCTCACCCACGAGAAGGACAAGACCGTGCTCACCCTGCTCAAGATGGACAGCGTGATAGAGAAGGACTTCATTGAGGTGCACCCCGACATGACGCTGAAGGAGATGGTGGGCGTAATCTCGCGGTCGAACCGCAACCTCTTCCCCGTGACCGACGACCACGGCCGCCTGCTGGGAATAGTGCTGCTCGACGACATTCGAAACATCATGTTCCGCCCCGACCTCTACCGCAAGATGCGTGTGAGCAAGTTCATGGCCTCGGTGCCGGCCAAGATTGAGGTGGGGGAGTCGATGGACAAGGTGATGAAGCTCTTCGACGACACCAACGCCTGGAACCTCCCGGTGGTGGAGAAGGGCCGCTATGTGGGATTTGTGTCGAAGTCGAAGATATTCAACTCCTACCGCCGCGTGCTCAAGCACTACACCGATGACTAACCGATATTTGTGATAATTATAATTTAAGAAACAACTAAGGAATAAACGATATGCGCGACAAGAAAGATTTGAGAATAGTATTTTTCGGCACACCCGAGTTTGCAGTGGAGAGCCTCGACCGCTTGGTGAAGGGCGGCTACAATGTGGTGGGCGTGGTGACAATGCCCGACAAGGTGGGAGGCCGTGGCAACAAGGTGGTGCAATCGGCGGTGAAGCTCTATGCCGTGGAGCATGGGCTCAACCTCATGCAGCCCGAGAAGCTCAAGGACCCCGCCTTTGTGGAGCAGCTGCGCGGGCTGCGTGCCGACCTGCAAATAGTGATAGCATTCCGCATGATGCCCGAGGTGGTGTGGGCTATGCCGCCACTGGGCACCTTCAACCTCCACGCCTCGCTGCTGCCAAAGTACCGTGGCGCGGCGCCAATCAACTGGGCTGTGATTAATGGCGACACCGTGACCGGCGTGACAACTTTCTTCCTGAAGCACGAGATCGACACGGGCGACGTGATACAGCAGCGCAGCCTGCCCATTGCCGTGACCGACAATGTGGGCATGGTCTACGACAAGCTGATGATGATGGGAGCCGACATGGTGATTGAAACCGTAGATGCCATTCTGCGCGACGATGTGCGCCCCATTCCGCAAGATGAGCTGTGCAACAAGGGCATGGAGGCCACGCCCGCTCCCAAGATTTTCACCGAAACCTGCCACATCGACTGGAGCCGCGACGCTATGAGCGTGTACAACCTCATCCGTGGCCTTTCGCCTTATCCGGCCGCGTGGACCGAGATTGCCGACGCCACCGGCAAGCTGCACCATGCCAAGATTTATGCCACCGAGCTGCCGAGCGACGACGCACTGCCACGCATCATAGCTGCCGAGGGCACGGCTGCCACGGCAGGCACTCTGAGCACCGATGGCAAGCGCATGAAAGTGATGTGCGGCGACCACCGCTGGGTTGAGATAACCCACATTCAGATTGCCGGCAAGCGGCGCATGGCCACCGAGGAGTTCCTGCGGGGATTCAGGATGTAACGACCTCGCACGCACGCTTATCACCCAAGAAAACACACACACCATATTTTTAATTATTGAATAGAAAAAACACACACCCATGAAACGATTCAGTATTGGTAAACTATATGCCTGGTTCAACAGCCAGCAGGTAATATTTTGGATATTTGTGGTGGCCATATCGCTGCCCAACTTTGCGCTTGCCTTCTCCGAGCGAGTGCCGCTGCTCACCAAGGTGTGCAATGTGGTGCTGCCGTTCTCGGTGTTCTGGTTCCTCTTCACGCTCACCCGCAAGCCCGGGAAGATGCTGTGGATTCTGTTTCTCTTCATCTTCTTCGATGCGTTCCAGATAGTGCTGCTCTATCTTTTCGGGGAGTCGGTGATTGCCGTCGATATGTTTCTCAACGTGCTCACCACCAATTCCACTGAGATTAATGAGCTGCTTGGCAGCCTCATTCCGGGCGTTGCCACGGTGTTCATCGTGTATGGCGCTACGGTATTCTTTGCAGTGCGGTCGTTGCTGAGCAAGAAGACGCTTGGCGCGGAGTTCCGTCGCCGCCAGCGCCGCTACTCCTTGGTGGGGATAGCGGTGGGCCTGGCTGTCATGGCTTGCTGCTGCGCGTTCACGAGCGGCTTCAGCGTGCTTCACCACATCTTCCCGGTGAATGTAACCTACAACATGGTTCAGGCCATCGACCGCCAGATAAGCAAGAGCCGCTACCTTGCCACTTCGGCCAACTTCACTTTTGGGGCAACAGCCACTCACCATGCCGCCGAGAAGGAGATATACGTGATAGTGGTGGGCGAGACCGCTCGCGCCATGAACTTCCACATCTATGGCTATGGCCGCCCCACCACACCTTGCCTCGAGGCCGACTCGAACGTGGTGGCCTACGGCAACGACTTCACCCAGTCGAACACCACCCACAAGAGTGTGCCCATGCTGCTCTCGGCTGTGTCGGCCGAGAATTTTGGCGACATCTACGAGCAGAAGAGCATTATTACGGCTTTCAAGGAGGCCGGTTTCTACACCATCTTCCTCTCCAACCAGCGGCCAAACCACTCATTTATCGACTTCTTTGGCGACGAGGCCGATTTCACTGAGTTTATCAAGGACGATATGCCGCCCGAGGCCAATGTGCTCGACGCCGCGCTGCTGCCACTGCTGCGCAAGCATATTAAGGCTTGCAAGAGCCACAAGATTTTCGCCGTGCTGCACACCTATGGCTCGCACTTCAACTACCGCGAGCGCTACCGCAGTGAGGATTCCTACTTCAAGCCCGACTCGGTAATGGATGTGAAATTCAAGAACCGCCATATGCTGCTCAATGCCTACGACAACACCATTCGCTATACCGACCGCCTGCTCGGCAACCTCATGGCAATGCTGCGCCAATATGGAGGCTCGGCCGTTATGGCCTATACCAGCGACCACGGCGAGGACATCTTCGACGACGAGCGCCGCCTCTTTCTCCACGCCTCGCCCAATCCGAGCTACTACCAGCTCCATGTACCGCTCATCTTCTGGGCTTCTGATGACTACATAGCCAGCCACAGTGCCGAGTGGCAGGCTATTGCGGAAAACCGCGACAAGGCGGTGACCGGAAGCAAGGAGCTGTTTCACACCATGCTCATGCTGGCCGGCATCGAGACTCCGTGCCGCACCGACACCCTCTCCCTCGCCTCCCCACACTTCACCCCCAGCCCCCGCCTCTACCTCAACGACCACAACGAACCTTCACCTATTACCTATTGAAAAAACGTGACAAATTGGCAATGACAGTGACAAATGTGGCACTTGGCACACTATGTGCTATAAGGAATAGCGTGAGCCTCGCTCCACGGAGCGGCCCGCAAGAATGATTTGATTTATAAATTAACTATTAAAACTGATATAACTATGAACGTTAAACCATTATCCGACAGAGTTCTTATCGAACCAGCTCCCGCTGAGGAAGTGACCAGCGGCGGCATTATTATCCCCGATTCGGCCAAGGAGAAACCACTTAAAGGCACAGTGAAGGCCGTGGGCAATGGCACCAAGGACGAGGCTATGGTAGTGAAGCCCGGCGACACAGTGCTCTATGGCAAGTATGCCGGCACCGAGCTTGAGTTCGACGGCGTGAAATATCTCATGATGCGCCAGAGCGACATTCTGGCCGTTGTGGAATAATCGAAAGTTTTTCTTAATTCTATCACAATCTTAAAAAACACAAAGAATCATGGCTAAAGAAATTAAATTCGATATCAAGGCTCGCGAAGAGCTTAAGAAGGGCGTTGACGCACTGAGCAACGCCGTGAAGGTGACACTTGGCCCGAAAGGCCGCAACGTGATTATCGAGAAGAAGTTTGGCGCACCCCACATCACCAAGGATGGTGTCACTGTGGCCAAGGAAGTGGAGCTTGAGGATCAGTTCCAGAACATGGGCGCACAGCTCGTGAAGGAAGTGGCCTCGAAGACCGGTGACGATGCCGGCGACGGAACTACCACTGCCACCGTGCTCGCACAGGCTATCGTGAACACCGGCCTGAAGAACGTGGCTGCCGGTGCCAACCCCATCGACATTAAGCGCGGTATCGACAAGGCCGTTGCCAAGGTGGTTGAGGCCATCAAGGCTCAGGCTCAGGAAGTGGGCGACGACTTCGATAAGATTGAGAACGTGGCCCGCATCTCGGCCAACAACGACTCAGAGATTGGCCAGCTCATTGCCGAGGCAATGAAGAAGGTGAAGAAAGAAGGCGTAATCACAGTGGAGGAGGCCAAGGGAACCGACACCAGCGTAGACGTGGTGGAAGGAATGCAATTCGACCGCGGCTACATCTCGCCTTACTTTGTGACCAACTCGGAGCGCATGGAGTGTGAGATGGATCACCCCTACATCCTGCTCTACGACAAGAAGATTTCGTCGCTCAAGGATATGCTCCCCATTCTCGAGGCCACCGCACAGAGCGGCCGCCCCTTGCTCATCATCGCCGAGGACGTGGACAGCGAGGCTCTTGCCACACTCGTGGTTAACCGCCTGCGTGGCTCGCTCAAGGTGTGTGCAGTGAAGGCACCGGGCTTTGGCGACCGCCGCAAGGAGATGCTCCAGGATATCGCAATCCTCACCCAGGGCGTGGTAATCTCGGAGGAGAAGGGCTTGAAGCTCGAGAGCGCTACAATCGACCTGCTCGGCAGCGCCGAGAAGGTGACAGTGAACAAGGAGAACACCACCATAGTGAATGGCGCCGGAGAGAGCGAGTGCATCGCCGAGCGCGTGGCTCAGATTAAGGCTCAGATCGAGACCACCAAGTCGAGCTATGACAAGGAGAAGCTGCAGGAGCGCCTGGCAAAGCTCGCCGGTGGCGTGGCAGTGCTCTACATCGGTGCACCCTCGGAGGTGGAGATGAAGGAGAAGAAAGACCGTGTGGACGACGCACTGAGCGCAACACGCGCAGCCGTGGCCGAAGGTATCGTGCCCGGTGGTGGCGTGGCCTACATTCGCGCTATCAAGAGCCTTGAGGGCTTAAAGGGCGACAATGAGGACGAGACCACAGGTATCGAAATCATTCGCCGCGCCATTGAGGAGCCGCTTCGCCAGATTGTGGCAAATGCCGGCCTTGAGGGCGCAGTGATTGTGCAAAAAGTGAAGGAAGGCGAGGGCGACTTCGGTTACAACGCTCGCACCGACCAGTTTGAGAACCTCTTCAAGTCGGGCGTGATTGATCCTGCCAAGGTTACACGTGTGGCACTCGAGAACGCCGCGTCGATTGCCGGAATGTTCCTCACCACCGAGTGTGTGATTGCCGACAAGAAGGAAGAGAATCCAGCTCCCGCAATGCCTAACCCCGGCATGGGTGGCATGGGCGGCATGATGTAAGCCACCTATATGTTAAACATTTAGCATCTACACTTGGAGCTAATTTAACAAATATCAGATAATTATAGACAAAATCACCTCTATCGCTATAGAGGTGATTTTGTTGTTTCAGCACTACCCATTCTTCATAAAAAACACTACCATAATCCCCCAATCCATCCCTCAAAAATAACTCCTCACTCCTCACTGAAAGTCAGGAAATAATACCGGCAAGCCATCGCCCATGTGGGGCAGAAAATGCGTTGTTTCTAACCTGCATTATTCATGTTATTTCCTG
>CAMGFF010000022.1 GCA_946055125.1 uncultured Prevotellaceae bacterium
CCACCGCCGGGCTGGTCACCGCCGCCTCCATTGCTGGTGAGCGACACGAGCCAGGACTTGCCCTGCACGGTCTCGGGAGTGTTGCCCATGTAGTTGGTCACGCGGCCGCACACCACCACGTCGTCGCCCTTTTCAAGGAGTGCGCCCTCGGTGTATTTCACGTTGCCGAGGTAGAGGCAGCGGTACACATAGAACTGGTCGCCGCTGGCTGCGTTCACGTCGTCGGCAATGTAGAATGTGGCGTTGCCATACTGGGTGCCGAATTGCTCCTTAACCGACACCACCTTGCCCTTGATATACACATCCTTGTCGCTCTCAGCACCCGATGCCAGTGCCAATGCAAAGGCCTTGGCCGCTACGCTGTTGAATGGGTTGGCCTCTGTACCGTCGCCGGTAGCCTCGCCGCTCGGCTGGTCGCCGCCGCTGCTGCCACCTTCTTCACTCTTGCCGTTGATTGATACCACATAAGCCTGTCCCTTTCCAACGGTCTCAGGAGTGTTGCCCTTGTAGTTCACTACCTTGCCATAAATTACCACTTCATCGCCCACCTTTATCTGATCTACTGCGGTAAACTTCTTGTTGCCCGGGCCATACACCTGGAAGGCCTTGAACGTCTTCTCCTCGTTGCCATCATCTACGATGTCGAATGTCATGTTGCCGTATGAGCTTATGGTCGATTCGGTGGTTGAGTTGTTCGACACGCGTCCTTTCACATACACTGCCGTACCCGACTCTGTGTCGGCGCCAAGTGTGTTGATAAACTCAAGCACGCCAGCCACATTGTAGGGATTGGCCTCTGTGCCGTCGCCCTGTGCCTCCGTAGAGCCTGTTCCTTCACCCAGGAAGAACTCACTGTAGCCACCGCTGTTGCCGGTTAGGCCGTTTGCACCCATGTAGCTTGCGAATTTACCCTTTATGGAAATCTTGGTGCCGAGCAGCTCGGCATGGTCTTTCAGGTTGGCTGCCGTGCGGAGCTGAGAGCCCTGCGGAAGCTCGAGCACGATGCACTTCGTCACGTCCTTCACATCGGCAGCATCGGCGATTACGAGGGTGTTGTCGAGCACGGTGGGAGCGGTAAACTCAATGTCGGCACTCGACTTGATTTCGGTCACCTCGGGTGCCACTGCACCCACAATGTAACCGCTCACCCATGCAGTCTTCTCAGAGCCTTGCTTCTCGATTGCCTCGGCCACGGTGTAAGGCTCGGCCTTGCTGCCCTTAATGGTGGTGTCGAAGCCTATGCAGTCGTCAACGTCGCGCAGCAGCAGCTGCCAAGCGCCGCTGTAGTAGCTCAGGATACCCACCACGCTGCCCACGCCAAGGGGCAGTATGTCGCTCTTGAAGTTGGCATAGTTGCTGTTGCGCACTATGATGGTGTTGCCCGATGCCTCGTCCTTCAGGTTGCGGCTGGTCGACGACTCGCTCTCCGAGAATGTGGTCTTGCCGTCGGCCTCAACAAACGACACCTCGTCGAAGCGCACAAGCTGGCTCTGCAGCTTGCGTATGCCGTCGGGTGTGGTGGGTAGCTCGGCCATATTCACGCTGATGGTGTCGATTGCGGCTGCATTGGGAAGTCCGTTTAGCTCCACCTTCTCCTGGAACATTGCCAAGGGCAGGAACGTTGCCTGCCAGCCGTAGGTGTCGCTGTAGTCGGGGTAGCCGAGCTGCTGCAGGGTGTTGTATTTGCCTATGAACAGGCCCGTCACCGGCAGCACCACTTCCTGCCCTATGCGGTAGGTGGTGTAGAGGCTGTTGCCATTTATCGAGATGGTGATGGCTGCTGTCTCATCTTGTATCACGAGGTTCTTGTAGATGTTGCCACTCTCGTCGGAGCTCACCACGCGGCCCTTTATCACCATGCTGTCACCGGCCTCGGTGAGCTTAATGGTGTCGATATAGTTCTTGTCCTCTTTCCAGTATTTGGTCTTCAGGTCGAGGATGGTGGTGTTCACCTTGTCGATGTGGGCTGCCGTGGGTGTCATCAACGGCGGACGGTCGAAATCGTCTGAGCAGCTTGTGGCTATTCCTATTGCCATGAGCAGCAGGAGATTGAGATATAGCTTGAAGTGTCGCATATTCAATATATTATTTTTGTGTTTCAAATGTTGATTGTGTTATAAGTTTTGATAATTTAGAATTTCAAGCCCACGTTGAAATACACCTTGATGCCCTGGGCATAGTAGTATTTGTTGGGGAACTTGGTGGTGGTGTAGTTGGTGTAGTCGAAGCGTCCCTGCTGATAGCCTCCGGTCTGTATCTTGCGGTTGTTGAGCAGGTTGTTCACATTCAGGTTGAAGTTGAGCGAGAGCTTGCGGTTGATATACACCACCTTGCCTATGCTTGCATTGAGCACGAATGCGTCGTTGAGCTTCTCCTGGCGGGTGATTTCGTCTATCTTGGCGTTAAGCTCTTCCTCGCTGCTGCACATCGTCCACAGGTCGGGCATGGCCTCGTGGCGTATTGGCGAGAGCGACACATAGGAGTCGCCCATCCACGAGCCGTTCACGTTGAAGTACCAGTTGTGGGGGGCTGCCCAGTCGATGGCGAGGTTGTAGGCCTGCTGGGGGGTTCCGCCCACGTAGTAGTTCTTGAGATACACCGTCTGTGTCACGTCCTCGGCCATGCCGTTCTCATAGCTGCGCGTGCCGGTGGGGCGGTTCTTGTATTGGTAGCGTGAGTAGGTTCCGGCTGCCGATACGGTTACCGACGGCAGCACCTTCACTGCCAGGCCCAGCTCAACGCCCTTGTAGGTGCGGTTCACGCCGGTGAGCACATAGTTCATGAAGGTGGAGTACTGGTCGTCGTAGAATGAGGTGCGCTCTGTCATGTCGTACATGTTGGTCCAGAAGCCCGTGATGCTTCCTTTCACGCGGCGGTAGTTGAATGTGTAGCTCACGTCGCCCGAGAGCACGCGGCCGCTCTTCAGCCCCGTTATCACGTCGTCCTTGATGCGCGGCGACACATAGGCCTGGTCGAAGATTGGTGCCATCGTGCCATAGGAGCCGTGCACCGTGAAGCTGTTGCGTCCGTCTATCTTGTAGGTGGCGCCAGCTTTCACCATGCCGTTGTCGAAGCGGTGTGTCTCGCCCTTGCCGTAGGAGTTATGCGGCGAGCGGCCGTTGCGCATCTTTCCGTCGCGCTGGAATTGAGTGTAGCTCACCTTCAGGCCATAGTTGAAGTCCCAGTGGCGCAGGTTGATGATGTTCTGCAGCCATGCGTTCACGCTGTAGGAGTTCACGTTGTAGTCGTAGCCGAAGCGGTCGCCCTCGCCCACCTTGCGGCTGGGGTTGTTGAGGTCGTTCTGCAGCAGCTGGTCATTGTCGGGATAGTCGCGCTCCGAGAATTGGTCAATGTCGGTCCAGTAGCTGCCGCCCAGAAGGTCCTTGATGGTCTTGTAGTAGGATGCCTGGGTGTAGTTGGCCCCGATTCCGGCCTGCAGCTTTATCTTGCTCGTGAGCTGGGCATTTATCGAGGTGTTGAATTGCAGGTTCAGCTGGTTGCTGTGGCGGTTCTCAAGTATGTAGGTCGCGCCCTTGCCCTCTTCATTGTTGAGGTAGTTGGTCTGATAGAGGCGGTTCCAGTCGATTTGGCGGAAGCTCTCATTGTTCTGCCACAGGTCGGTGTAGAAGTCGCGGGTCGATTCGTCGTCGTAGTAGGAAGGCAGGTAGCGGTAGTAGTCGGGACGCGGGTCGGCGGCGTTATACCAGTTGAGCGCCGACGAGGCGTAGAACGACTTGCGCACGCCCACTCCCGTGTTCATCTCCACTCCGCGCTGCGGCTTCCATATCCAGTTCAATATGGCCGTGGGGTCGAACGACTCCACTACCTTCGCGCTGCGCTGCTTGCCATCTTGCCAGCCCCATGCCGAGTTGTAGAGGTAGTTGTCTGATAGCACGCATGCCTCCTCAAACACCGCGTTGGTGTTGGCGCGGCGCGTGGGTGCGCCAAAGGTGGTGAGGGCCAGCGAGTGCTGATTGTTAAATACCTTCTGCACCGAGAGGAAGTAGCCTGCCGAGTTGTAGAAGGTTCCGTCCTGCACGCCCTTGTCGGAGTAGCGGGCTATTGCGCCCACGGTGAGAGCCCACCCCTTGTTGTTGAGGCCGGTGGAGTACATCGCCATGCCACGCACGTAGTAGTTGCTGTTGGTGTAGGCCACATTGGCGCGGAATCCCGGTGCATAGTCCTTGGCCTGGGTGTTCACATTCACGGCTCCGCCCACAGGGCCGAGGGCGAATGTGGTGGCGTCGAGCCCTATGCCGGTGCTCTTGTTCTTGAACGCCTGGTTCAGTCCGCCAAACATTGAGTAGTTGAAGCGTCCGCGTGCCGGGTCGTTGAAGTTCACGCCGTTGATATACATCTCGTTCAGGTTCTGGTCGTAGCCGCGCTGGCGGAAGCGCATCACCGAGAAGTTGTAGTTGGCCGCGTTGTAGAACACATTGTCCGACGCACCGGCCAGCGCGCCGATGGTCTGCGAGTTGCCTTCCTCGTCCTCAAGCTGCGATTCCTCTATGATGAGGTCGTAGCCGTTGGCCTGACTTTCAAAGCCACTCTCGTTAAGCCTGAGTGTTCCTAAATCGGATATGTGCCGAGGCTCAATGACGACGGGCTGCGCCAGCTCATTGTAGCCTAAGCACAGCACCATGAGATTGTCGTTCCCCGGAGCTGCGTCGTCGATGAGGAAGCTGCCGTCGGTGCCCGTCACCGCACTGTTGCCCTGGTTCTCAAGCAACACTGTGGCTCCTATCAGCGGACTGCCGCTCACGTCATCCACGATAACGCCCTTCACGCCCGCACGTTGTGCCAGTGTGGGTACACTCACCAAGAGTGTCAGAAGCATTAATAGTTTTAGTCGCATAAGTTTGTTAATCTGTTGTTTATTAATTATTTGTTAATATTAATTTCGTTAATGTAGCTCCACATTTAAGTTAATCTCTTAACAATTGCCTCTCACAAGGCGAAAAATCCTTCAAATATAGCAAATTTATCTCATACCTCCGCAATTTTCCCAACAAAAAGTAACTTTGTAGTGCTCTCTATTCGATTATTTTTATATTTCGATATTTGCGAGTTTAATCAATTATCATTACCTTTGCATTAAGTGAGGATATACCACACCCAAATGTTAAGCAGATAGTGCCGGGAAGCATTGCTGCTTTTATTGTGGAATGTCGTATATCACCTGTTTCCCTTAGCACAATGAGCTTATGATTAAGAGGAAGATTAATGTTTTGATGCTGGGCGGCGCTAAGCGTGTGTCGCTTGCCGAGCAGCTTATCCGTGCCGGCCGTGAGCTGGGTGTGGAGGTGTCGATTTTCAGCCACGAGCTGTGCCCTCACGAGCCTATCGCATCGGTGGGCCAGATTATCGTGGGCAGCAAATACAGTGAGAAGGGCATCGACGAGGAAATTCTCCATGTGATTGAGTGCCACGGCATCAACGTGGTGCTGCCTTTCATCGACCCTGCCATTGAGCTTGCCGCCCGTGTGGGCCGCCGTTGCCCCGAGGTGTTCATCCCCGTTTGCTCCGAGGAGGTGGCAAGGGCGATGTTCGACAAGGTGCTTGCCGCCGAGTGGTTCTCTCGTGCCGGAATCCCCATTCCTGCCACCTACACTCCCGACAATATCTCCTATCCCGCCATTCTCAAGCCGCGCACCGGCTCGGCCTCGCGCGGAATCCTCGTGGTGGAGAATGAGGAAGAGCTGCGCCGCGCTCCGCTGCCGCTCGGTGAGTATATCATTCAGGAATACGTCGCCCGGCGCGATGAATACACCGTGGATTGCTACGTTGGCACCACCGACGGCGAAGTGAAGTGCGCCGTGCCGCGCATTCGCCTCGCCACTGCCGGCGGAGAGGTTATCCGCACCGCCACCCGACGCATTCCGGCTCTTATCTCGCTCTCCGAGCGCGTGCTGCAAGAGCTGGGCTTCCGCGGCCCGGTGACGCTCCAGTTCATCTTCGACCACGACTCAAGCCGCTTCTTGCTCATGGAGGTGAATCCGCGACTGGGCGGCGGCGTGATTTGCTCAATCATGGCTGGTGCCGACATTCCCCGAATGATTATCGAGGAGTGCGAGGGCTTGAATGCCAAGCCTTGCCGCGTGTGGCGCGACGGCACGCTCATGACGCGCTACTTCCGCGAAGTGATGTTTTATCAATAACTTTTTTTCTTTTGCAATGAATAATCATGTGATGATAATTGCCGAGGCCGGTGTGAACCACAATGGCAACTTCGACCTCGCCGTGAAGATGATTCACGAGGCTAAGCGTGCCGGCGCCGACTATGTGAAGTTCCAGACTGCCGTGCCCGAACTCGTAATCTCCACTTTCGCCCCTAAGGCCGAGTACCAGAAGGAAACCACCGGCAGCGATGAGAGCCAGCTCGATATGTGCCGCGCCATTCACTTGCCTCTCACCGACTATGTGCGCCTCAAGGCGGTGTGCGATGAGGTGGGCATTGGCTTCGTGAGCACGCCTTTCGACCTGGTGTCGATCGACACTCTCGAGCCGCTCGACATGGACTTCTACAAGGTGCCGTCGGGCGAAATCACTAATCTGCCCTATCTCCGCAAAATAGCACAGAAGGGCCGCCCGGTGATTATGTCAACCGGCATGAGCAACCTCGATGAAATAGCCGCCGCTATTGATGTGCTGGAGCGCGGAGGCCTCGGCCGCAACCAAATCACACTGCTGCACTGCAACACCGAGTACCCCACACCAATGGCCGACGTGAACCTTGCCGCCATGCACACCATAGCCCGGCGTTTTGGCGTGAAGGTGGGCTACAGCGACCACACCCGCGGCATCGAGGTGCCTATCGCTGCCGTGGCAATGGGCGCCCGCGTGATCGAGAAGCACTTCACCCTCGATTGCTCTATGGAGGGACCCGACCACAAAGCTTCGCTCGAGCCTCAACAGCTCAAGGCCATGGTCGATGCTATCCGCAACGTGGAGCTGGCAATCGGTAGCCCCGTGAAGATCGCCACAGCAAGCGAGACTCCCAACAAGGTGGTGGCCCGAAAGAGCATCGTCGCCGCTCGCGACATCGCCTGTGGCGAAATCCTCACCGAGGAGAATATCACCGTGAAGCGTCCCGGCAACGGCATTTCGCCTATGCTCTGGGATGAGGTGCTCGGCTCCCGCGCCAAGCGCAATTTCGCCTACGATGAACTCATTGAACTATGAGAAAAATCTGCATCGCCACAGGCACCCGCGCCGACTGGGGTTTGCTCAGCGGAATTGCCAAGGCTCTCAATAGTCGCCCCGATGTGAAGCTGCAAATTGTGGCCACCAATATGCACCTCTGTGAGCGTTATGGAGCCACCTATCGCGAGATTGAGCGCGACGGGCTGCGCATCGACTTCCGTGTGCCTATGCCCTCCGAGTCCGACTCCGCACATGGCACCGTGGTGGCTATGAGCGAGTGTATGCGCGGTTTTGCCGACGCTTTCGTGGCTCTCCGCCCCGACTTGCTTATCATTCTCGGCGACCGCTACGAGATGCTTGCCGTGGCGAGCGCCGCACTCATTTTCCGCATTCCCATCGCCCACATTGCCGGCGGTACGGTGAGCGAGGGTGCCTACGACGACTCCATTCGCCACTCTATCACCAAGATGAGCCACCTCCACCTCACCGAGACCGAGGAGTGCCGCCGCCGCGTGATTCAGCTCGGCGAGGACCCGGCTCGGGTGTTCAACACCGGCGCTATTGGCATCTACAACATTCTACACACCGACTTCTTGACCCGCGAGGAGCTGGAGGCCGACCTCGGAACTCCTATCCCGGCGCAGTCGCTCTTCGTCACTTTCCACCCCGCCACCCTCGATGTGGTGCCGCCGCGTGAGCAGTGCCTCAACTTGCTCCGCGCCCTCCACGCCCGCAGCGACTTCAAGGTGTTTTTCTCCTATCCCAACAACGACACTGCCGGCCGCGTGATTATCGACTTGATTGAGCAATATGTGGCCGAGCACCCGGGCCGAGCTTTCGTGCGCCCAAGCTACGGCCAGCGCCGATACCTCTCCATGCTCCGCTTCATGACGGCCGTGGTGGGAAACTCCTCAAGCGGAATCGTGGAGGTGCCTTCGATGCACATTCCCACTCTCAACATTGGCATTCGCCAGAATGGCCGCCAGCGTGCCACATCGGTGGTCGATTGCGGCGTGACACTCGATGAAATCTCCCGCGGCCTCAACCGCGTGCTGAGCGCCGCCGAGCGCGAGAACGCCCGCCGGGCGCTGAACCCCTACGAGCAGCCCGACACACTGCAGCGCATCGTCGATGTGGTGTGCAACACTCCGCTCACCGGCATCACCATCAAGCCTTTTTATAATCTCTGCTGACCATGGCACAGGCCCGAAACACATCAATCTCCATCGCAAAGGGTATCGCCATCATCCTCATGGTGGCCGGACACGCCGAGTGCCCCGGCACGCTCATGAGCCTCATCTACATCTTCCACATGCCGCTGTTCTTCATCACCGCCGGATATTTCTTCACCCGCCGCAATGTGGAGCAGCCGTGGGACTTCTGCTGCAAGCGTTTCAAGGGGCTTTATGTGCCTTTCGTGAAGTGGAGCCTCTTTTTCCTGCTCATTCACAATGTGATGTTCCAGGTGGGAATCCTCAACGAAGATTTCGGCAACTGGGAGGGCGGCGTAACCCACCCCTACTCCCTGCGCCAGGCCTTGCAGCGAGCAGTGCACATTTTCACCGCCATGGCCGGCTACGATGAGTTTCTTGCCGGCGCTTTCTGGTTCTTCAGGGCTTTGCTCATTTCAAGCATTCTCTTCTTGGTGTTTTTCCGCCTCATCGACGGCCGCTCGCAGCGCCTCAAGGGATGGCACATTGCCGCAATCATCGCCGTGGCGGCAATAGGCTTTGCCGCCCTGCGCATCTCTTTTGGGCTGAAGGTGGTGAATGTGGTGCAGGGCGGTATTCGCGAGACGTGGGGAATACTCTTCTTCGCAATAGGCGTGATCTACCGCCACTTCGAGGCCTCTCGGGGCTTCAGCCCACGCCACTGGGGCTACTGGGCGGCTATGGCTGCGGCGGTGGCTGTTCTCGTGGCCGGCACCATGAATCACTGGGCGGGAATGAACCTCGCGCCCAAGATTCGCGACGTGGCCACGCTGCCTCTCACCGGAGCCGCCGGCTTCTTCGTCACTCACCAGCTCTCGCGCCTCATCGACGGCCGCGAGTGGTGGCTCAAGCGGCTGCTCGTGCTGTGCGGCGAGCGGTCGCTCTATGTGTATGTGTTCCACATAATCTCGTTCAAGGTGGTGAGCCTCGTGAAAATTGCCTACTACGGCCTCGACCCGCGCCAGATTGGCTGCCACATGGTGATCCACGACCACCACGACGACGCTTTCTGGCTCCTCTACACCCTCGTGGGCGTGGCGTTGCCGCTGCTGTGGCTGTGGGGCTACCGCCACCTGAAGGCTAAAGTGCAAGCCCTCTCGGCATAGCGCGTCTCACCCCAGCAGCTCGTGCAGCTCCTCGTTCGACAGCCGCCCTATCCAGCTCTCGCCGGCCGCCACCGTGAGCTCGGCCAGCTCTCGCTTGTTCTGTATCATGGCATCAATGCGCTCCTCAAAGGTGTGGTGAGTGATGAAGCGGTGCACTTGCACGTTCTTCTTCTGCCCTATGCGGTAGGCGCGGTCGGTGGCCTGTGCCTCCACTGCCGGGTTCCACCACAGGTCGTAGTGTATCACGTGCGTGGCTGCGGTGAGGTTGAGTCCTGTGCCGGCTGCCTTGAGCGAGAGGATGAAGATGCGGCTGTTGCGCCCGTGCTGGAACCGTTCCACCATCTCCTCGCGCTGCTTCAGCGTGCAGCCGCCGTGGTAGAACATCACCGGCTCGCCAAGCTCGGCTGTCACCTCCTGCGCTATTATCTCGCCCATCTCGCGGAATTGAGTGAACACCAGCACTTTCTCATCGGCGTCAACAATGCTGCGAAGCAAGTCGAGGAGCATCACAGCCTTGCCTGAGAGGACGTAGCGTGTGTCGGCATTCTTGAGGAATTGCGCCGGGTGGTTGCATATCTGCTTCAGGGCAAGTATCATTTGCAGTATCAGTCCCTGCCGCTTGAAGAGCGACTGGGGGTCATCGGCCGTGATTCCTTCTATCACCTCCATGCAGCGCGCCACGGTCTGCTCGTAGAGCGCCGCTTGCTGCCCGGTGAGCGTGGCATATTCGTTGCGCTCCACCTTGTCGGGGAGGTCGCTGATTATCGTCTTGTCGGTCTTCAGGCGGCGCATCATGAAGGGCGCGGTCACCTTGCGGAAACGCTCGGCCACGTGCTGGTCGCCAAAGCGCTGTATGGGCCGTGCATAGTTCTCGTTGAAGTCGCGCAGCGTGCCAAGGTAGCCCTTGTTGGTGAAGTTCACTATGCTCCAGAACTCCGAGAGGCGGTTCTCCACCGGAGTGCCGCTCATGGCTATGTGCACCGTCGCGCTCAGGGTGTTGATGGCCTTGCTCTGCGCCGTGTCGCTGTTCTTTATGTTCTGTGCCTCGTCGATAACCACCGTCTGCCACTTCTGTTTCTTGAGGAGGTCAATGTCGCTGCGCACCACGCCATAGGAGGTGAGCAGCACCTGTGCGGCCGCCACATCATCACCAGCGAGGCTGCGCTGCGGCCCGTGGTAGATGGCCGAGGTGAGCTGCGGGGCAAAGCGGGCTATTTCCTGCTGCCAGTTGTAGAGTAGTCCGGTGGGCGCCACCACCAGTGCCTTTTTCTTGGCAAAAGCCCCCTCCTCCATCATTTTCAGTAGCAGGGTAATCACTTGCAGTGTCTTCCCAAGTCCCATGTCGTCGGCAATGATGCTGCCGAAGCCTATCTTCATGTTGCGGTACATCCACGAGAATCCCCGCTCCTGATAGGGACGCAGGGTGGCTTTGAGCCCCTGCGGCAATGCTATGGCCGCGGGCCGCGTGAGTTCCTCTATGAGCTGCCGCAACTCGTCGGTGAGCTGCACCGGCGCGCTCTGATACTCGGCGCTGAGCGCCGCCTGCAGCAGTTCGCCCGGCTTGGGCTTGGGGGGTGTGGTGAGTGCCTTGTGCAGGCGTGCCATCTCGTTGGCGTCGATGTAGATGTAGCGTTCCTTGAAGCGGATAAGCGACCCGGCCTTCGTGACAAGGCGGCCAAACTCCCCCGCTGTGAGCATCTCATCGCCCACCGCCACGCGCCAGTCGAAGTCGATGAGGTCGCTTATCGAGAGGAAGCCCGGCTCCTGCGTCTTCTTGCTGAGGCGAAGCGTGACGCGGGGCTTGATGAGCTGCTGGAGCGTCTTGGGCAGCACCACTGCCACGCCAAGAAGCTGCATGCCGGGTATCACCTGGGTGAGGAAGGTGGTGAACCGCTCCAGGCCCATCACCATGCGGAGGCGTGCCTTTCCGTTGATGTAGTCGCCAAGCTCGTCAACGGTGTCACACAGCAGGGCTATCTGCTGAAGCGCCGCCATGCGCATCTCGGCATAGCGGCTCTGTGTCATTATCTTTGTCAGCGGTATGTCGTTCACCCGCACCGCCACGAGAAACTCATCTTCGTTGAGGCTCTCATCGACCACAAAGGTGATGGCATACTTGCCGCGCATGAAGTAGCGTGCCAGCCACGCCTTGATGCCGCCCGGGGTGTTGTTCTCGCCTATCTCGGCAAAGGCATTGTGCTGTGCCTTGAAGAACATGCCTAAGAGCGCTTCGTCATCGTGCACCGTGTGCGTCAGCAAGGGCAGCAAGCGCGTGATGGTGTGGCACACCAGCGGCATGGGAAGTCCGGTTGATTCCACCACCATGCGCGTGGCGGCATCTATCATCGCCGGCTGCCACACAATGGTGTAGTGGGTCATCGTCTTTGGCTTCGCGCGGCCGCGTCCCTTTATGGTGGTGGCCGTGCTGTAGATTTGTGGCACAATGCAGCCCTTTGCCGCCAGTTGCAGTGCCGCCACAAGGGCATTGCGCATGTTTGTCACAGTGTTGTCGTAGTGCCTCAGCCGGTCGGCCTCTATGTCGAGCAGTTGCTGGAAACGCACGTCGGTGAATGGGCCCTCGTCGCAGCGGGCGTCGGGCGGCAATGCCGGCACATCGTCGCCGCTCAGCAGGCTCTTGCCCAGCAGCACGCGCGAGGCGTTCTTGGCGATATAGGCAATTTCCTTTGTGTAGGCCTCCTTGAAGTCTTTCTTGTTGCAGAATGCCGGCGCGGCGGGCAGGAGCTGTGGCAGCAGGCCCGAGAGGTCGGGGAGTGTGGTGAAGTCGGGCGCGGTGTGGCCGGGCGGGGGGAGCTCATCGCCGGGCAGGTGCTGCCCGGCATCGCCAAGCACCGCCGATATGTCGTCAACCTTCATCATCTCGGCCGAGTCGCCGGCCACGATGTGGCGCTTCTGCAGCTCTTGAAGCAGGTCCACGCCATGGAGGGAGAACACCAGCAGGGGGTTGTTGTCAATCTCCATGGCAATCTTGTAGATTACGGCTGCCAGGTGCTTGCACGGCACTGCCCAGTCGGGGCAGGAGCAGCGCATCCCAAGGTCGCTCCAGCGGCGTGGGAAGAGGTTTATGCCCACCTTCTTGGCCATCTCGAGCACCGAGGGGTCGAGCTCGCGGTTGAAGAGGCGGCTCAGCACTATGGGGTGAGCCTTCAGCTCCGCCATGAGCTTGTCTGTCTTGGAGCTGTCGAAGCGCTCGAGCGCGAGTACCTGCTTGTAGGGACTCCGACGGCTGCCCTGCACCGAGGCTGTAATCACATTGCCCACAAAGTTTATGTCGCGCACCATGCCATTGCGTGCGTAGCGTGCGCCGCGTGGTATGCGGTTGGAGTAGTCGATATGTTCAAGGGCACCCAGCCATTGCTGTCCCCACCATGTGTTTCCAAATTTTGTAGCCATAATCGTGATGCGTGTTGATGTCGTAGTTGATTTCCTGCCGCCACCGTGATTACTTCAGGGTCCAGGTGCGCCAGGCTTCCTCGAGGTCGATGGGGGTGCGCATGGTGGGTGTCTGCAACTTGCCGTTCACTTCCACCGAGGCTTTGCGCACGCGGTCGGTCACATAGTCGCTCAGCTCGCCCATGGTGGCGGCTCCCTTGCTGTCCTGTAGCTTCTTCAGCAGATAGTAGGTGAACAGGCCATGCCCCTTGTCGCGGTAGGGCAAGGCGGTCTCGTCGTCTTGAGTGGCCGAGAATACTACCACATTGCCCTGCGGCTCGAGCTCTCGGGGCTTTATCACCACGCCGCGTGCCGAGAGTATCATGCCTTTGTCGCGCTGTGCCCCGCTGAAGCAAGCGTCGATAAGCACCGTGGCGGTGCGTGCGCCCACGCCCTGAATTTCCTCTATCAGCTTCTTGAGGCTGTAACAGGCCGCCATGTTGCGTCCGTTGGCGTCCACAGGCAGCAGGAATGCGTCTTTTGAGCTTTCATCGGGAATTCCGTGTCCGGCGTAGTAGAAGATTACGTTGAGGTCGCCGCGATAAGCCTCGCCAAGATCCTTTAGCTTCTTCACTGCATCGAGAATCTGGCCGTAGGTGGCATTGATGTGGGTCATCACGCGGCTCTCGGGAATGCCCAGGGTGAGATTGCAATATTTCGCAAACGTCAGTCCGTCGTTGGCGGCAAACTCCACCGGCTGCACCTGCGTGTAGTCTTCATTAGCTATAATCACCGCAAATGTGTTGCGACCGGCATTTGTGGGGTTCCTGGGTATGTTCTTGTCGACCTCAGCAAGCGTTCCGGCAACCACCTTCTTGCGCTGCACGTCGGCCTTCTTGCCGCCCACTGCCTTGGGGGCTGAAGTGTGCACCACCGATTGCTTGATTACCTCCACGGGGTCGAAGGTGTAGGTCACGTCTTCCTCATCGCTCAGTGTTATCTCCACCGGCTTGAAGTTGTAGTCGATGTCGGTCACGGCATATTGTGCCTTGGTGTTGCCGTCGTAGGTGTAGGTCTTGCCGTAGGCATCTTCGAATGTGACCGATGCAAGCACCATGTCGTCGCCACTCGGCACATAGTGCAGCTTGGCATAGCGGCGGAACTCATCGTTCCACTTCTCCTTGAATTTCTTCGCCTCGGCCACAGGAACCGGCAGGAGAATGTCGCCTATGGGGCAACCGGTGCTTATCAAGTAAGTTTGGTTGTCGGCATCGTAGGTGGAAAGAGTGAGCTTGTCGTTGCTGAAACCGATTTCGGCTAAGCGGGCATCAACGTAGAGGGAGAATTGCTTGTTGTAGTATTTCTTATAGTCTTCCATCACCCGTGCATAGTCCTTCTTGTGCTTCTCGAGCATCTTGGAGTATTCGTCCTTGTAGGTCGTTGAGAGCGCGTCGATTTTCGCCTGGCGTGTGCGCTCGTTCACGCGCTTCTGCCACTCAGCAGTCGATTCAAATTCGCCCTTTTTCTGCCACATGTTGATTTCAGGCTCTATTTTGCGCTTCAGGAATTGCTCAAGCGGCTCCATGTCGTCGACTTTGCCCCTGGCAAAAGCATCCCACGGCATCACGGCAATTCCGAGCCACTCCTTTAGGGTGGCGGGAGTGTGGATTAGGTAACAAGTTTCGTAGTTATAGCGAGTTTCCCATGTGTTCCCCGATTTATAGCTCTCGGGGATAGAAGAAGTCACTTTAGCGACACCTTTCTTGAAATCACCGGCTTCGCTGTAGTTCTTTGATACGCGAATGCCCTGGGTGTTGATATAGTATTTTTGTCTCGGATATTCGAATTTATCTTCCACCCAGGCATAGCCTTCAGAGAAATCACCACAGCCATAATATTTAGGTTCAATCACAATAGTGCCATCACCGCGCTTGTAGCCCCACTTTGTTTCATGTGTGCCATATTGGTTTGTTTTTTCTACGCAGAAGCGATAGATGCGGTCGGGATTGAGGGGCATGCGGGGCACATCACTCGAATTCTTGTATTGTGGCTGCACTGTCCAGTTGCCTCCGGCATCGAGCTTACCCCACTTGCCGTTCAGCTTGGCATAAATTTCGTCTTCGGCAAAAGGCACAATATCTGCGCTGTTCTTGAATTGCGGTTGCACCACCCACTCGCCTTCGGTGTTGATAATTCCCCATTTGTCGGTGGCATCGTCCTTCTTTTTGATATAG
>CAMGFF010000023.1 GCA_946055125.1 uncultured Prevotellaceae bacterium
GCTTGAGTGGAGGGGTGGGGAAGTTTTTTGGGGGAAATTTTCGGTATATCGGGAATTTTGTGTACTTTCGTAGTGGATAAACAATAATAAAACAATGATGACTATGAATGAAGGTTATTTCTACGACAGCGAGAAGCCCATTGTGCTGTCGCTGTGCCGCGAGCTGATAAGGAAGAATAGGGAACAGCTCTCGGTTGCCGACATCAACCGTGTGCATGCAATCATCAAGGAAGGAATCGGGCAGAACCATTACCGACGTGACAAGTATGGTATTAATCCTACTATCCGCAACCTTAACACTGCCCTGCTCCTCACCGACAATATAGGCCCCGACCGCAATATGATTATCGCCGTGCTGCTCTACAACCTGTGCCGCTCGGAGTTTATCCCAGAGTCGCAGATTCGTGCCGACTTTGGCGACGACATTGTGAAGCTCATATCCGGCCTCATGAAGGTGTCGCTGCTCTATAAGCGACAGGCTGCTGTGGAGAGCGAGAACTTCCACAAGCTGCTTCTCACTTTTGCCGAGGACATACGCGTGATTATCATTATGATTGTGGACCGACTTGCCATAATGCGTGCCATTAATCATCACCCTAATGAGAAATTCGTGCACGACATATCGAATGAGGCGAAATATCTCTATGCGCCGCTGGCCCACAGGCTGGGACTCTACAAGATTAAGTCGGAGCTGGAGGACCTTTCGTTCAAATACACTAATCGTGAGGTGTTCACCGACATTGCCCGCAAGCTGAATGAGACCAAGGTGGTGCGCGACAAGTATATCGCCGACTTCATAGCTCCGGTGAAGGACGCGCTCGAGAAGGCGGGGCTTAAATTTGAGATAAAGGGCCGCACCAAGTCGATTAGCTCGATATGGAACAAGATGAAGAACCAGAACGCCGACGTGAAGGACATCTTCGACCTCTTTGCCATTCGCATCATTCTCGACACACCGCTTGAGCGAGAGAAGGCCGCGTGCTGGAACGCCTATTCGATAGTGACGGCTATGTACACCGCCAACACATCGCGACTGAAGGACTGGCTCACCATTCCCAAGTCGAATGGCTATGAGTCGCTGCACATCACGGTGAACGGGCCGGGCAACAAGTGGGTGGAGGTGCAGATACGCACACGCCGAATGGACGAGATAGCCGAGCGCGGACTGGCAGCGCACTGGAAATACAAGGGCATAAAGAGCGAGGGCGGACTCGACGAGTGGATGAACAACGTGCGCGACATGCTCGAATCGGGCAACGGCCCGGCTGAGCTGATGAAGAACGCGTCGATGCACATCTACGACAAGGAGGTGTTTGTGTTCACCCCCAAGGGTGACCTCTACAAGCTGCCCGCCGGCGCCACGCTGCTCGACTTTGCATTCCACATCCACTCCAAGGTGGGCAGCACCTGCATAGGCGGCAAGGTGGATGGCAAGAACCAGAAAATCACCTACAAGCTCAAGAGCGGCGACACCATAGAGGTGCTCACCTCGTCGACGCAGACGCCCAAGCTCGACTGGCTCAACATTGTGGTGACATCGAAGGCCAAGAACAAGATAAAGCAGTCGATAAACGAGATGAAGGCCAAGCACGCCGACCTGGGAAAGGAACTGCTGCAACGCCGATTCAAGAACAAGAAGATAGAGGTGGACGAGGCTATGCTCATGAAGGTGATAAAGAAGACCGGCTACAAGAACGTGACCGACTTCTACTACGACATACACCACGAGGCGCTCAACCCCGCAGCCATTATCGACTCCTACATAGCCCTTGAGAACAAGGAGAACGAGGCGGCCCAGCACGAGACGGCCGAGAACTTCATCTTGCAGCCCGCCAAGGAGGAAACCTCCACCGGCGACACTCTGATGATAGGGGAGAACATCAAGGGAATCAACTACAAGCTCTCGAAGTGCTGCAACCCAATCTTCGGCGACGAGATAGTGGGATTCATATCGAGCGAGGGAGCGATAAAGATACACCGGGCCGACTGCCCCAACGTGCGTCACCTGCTCGATAAGTATCCCTACCGCCGAATCAATGCGCGGTGGTCGGGGAAGATGGGATCGCAGTATGCTGTGACGCTGCGCATCCTGGGACACGACGACATTGGCATTGTGACCAATGTGTCGTCGGTGATAAACAAGGAGAAAGACACCTCGCTGCGGAGCATCTCCATCGACTCTCACGACGGACTTTTCCAGGGCTTCCTTGTGATAGGTATTGGCGACACGCGGTCGCTCGACAACTTAATAGCAAAAATCAAAAACATAAAAGGAGTGAAAGATGTTCAACGCACGAACTAAAACGATTACAACACTTTGCGGCGTGGCCTGCATGGCAATGCTCGCAATAGGCACGGCGGCTTGTGGCGGCAATGGCAAATCGAGCGACGAGGCCCGGGCCATGCTCGCGCAGGCCGAGGAGCTTGCCGGGCAGCAGCTCTACGACAGCGCTGTGGCAGTGCTCGACTCGCTGTGCCGCACCCGCCCCGCCGAGACCGACGCGGTGCGCGAGGCAATGTTCATGAAGGCAGTAACGCTCGAGAAATCATTCAGGGCACAGATGGCACAGGTGGACAGCATCATAGCCGCCAACGTGCCTGTGGTGGAAAGCATAGCTCCCCACTTCAAGGCGGTGAAGACCGAGGAGATGGTTGAGGGCTACAGTGTGCACACCGCCGTGGCCGGCAAGGAGCTGATTAACCGCACCGACATAGAGCCGCGCATCGATGAGGGCGGAAACCTCTACATCGTGACGCTGCTTCACGGTGTGGCTGCGCAGCACGACCGTCTGCGGGTGAGCGGCGCAGCAGGAAGCGCCGAGACGCAGAGCGTGCCCTACGACAACTCGCGCAACTACCGCTTCAGCGACGATGGGGTGACTAATGAGATGGTGACATTCCGCTACGATGAGTGTGCCGACTTTGCTCGCTTCGTCGCCGAGCACGCCCATGAGCCGCTCAAGCTCACCTTTGTGGGCAAGAAGCAGCACACCGTGGCGATGAGCGACGCGCTGAAGCGTGCCATTGCCGAATCCTACCGCTATTCCACCGCCATGCGCATGGGAATGAAGGCCGAGCGCGACAAACTTCTGCTCGGAAAGAAGATAGAGATAGCCCTGCGACAGATAGAGCAGACGGCAATCGAAAAAAAGGATTAATACCCTCAGGCAAGGGAAGAGGCAAGAGCCTCGGCGCAGCGTTCACCGTCGATAGCCGCCGACACTATGCCGCCGGCATACCCGGCACCCTCACCGCAGGGATAAAGATTCTCAACGACAATGTGCCGCATCTCGAGCGGCAACCGAGGAACCCGCACAGGCGAAGATGTGCGGGTTTCCACGCCTATAATGATGGCATCGTTGGTGAGGAAACCGCGGGCAAAGCTGCCGAAGGTCTCGAAGCCTTTGCGAAGACGGAGGCTGATAAACCGCGGCAGCCACACATCGAGGCGCGAGGGCTGAATGCCGGGAGCATAGGAGGTGCGGGGCAAGTCGCGCGAGGCCCGGCCCTTCACAAAGTCGAGCATGCGCTGAGCGCCGGCACGCTGCGAGCCACCGGCAGCCTCAAAGCACCGCTTCTCGAGGTCCTCCTGAAAGTGCATCACGCAAAGAGGGTCGTTGGCATCATAGTGGGTGAGGTCCTCGGGGCGCACCTCCACCACCATTCCCGAATTGGCCCACTTGGTGCCACGGTTGGAAGGGCTCATGCCATTCACCACCAGTTGGCCGGGAGCGCTTGCAGCCGGCACGATAAACCCGCCGGGGCACATGCAGAACGAATACACGCCACGGCCATCGACCTGAGTGACGAAGCTATACTCGGCGGCCGGAAGGTATTCACCGCGTCCGGCAGGTGAGTGATACTGAATCTGGTCGATGAGATGCTGCGGGTGCTCAAGGCGCACGCCCACGGCGATACCCTTAGGCTCGATAGACACTCCCTGGGCGTTGAGCATGCGATACACGTCGCGGGCCGAGTGGCCGGTGGCGAGAATCACCGGGCCCGAGAAGCGGCTGCCATCGGCACACACCACGCCGGTCACTCGGTTGTCGGCAAGGATAAGCTCGGTGACACGCGACTGGAAATGCACCTCACCGCCACAATTGAGAATGGTGTGGCGGATAGCCTCGATAACGCCCGGGAGCTTGTCGGTGCCAATGTGAGGGTGGGCGTCGACGAGAATATCTTCGGAAGCACCGTGCTGGTGCAGGATAGCGAGGATTCGGTCGACCGAGCCGCGCTTCTTGCTGCGGGTGTAGAGCTTGCCATCGGAGTAGGCGCCTGCGCCACCCTCGCCGAAGCAGTAGTTGGAGTCCTCATCCACAATACCCTCGCGGGAGATTCGGGCGAGGTCCTTGCGGCGCTCGTTCACGTCCTTTCCTCGCTCGAGCACAATGGGCTTGATGCCAAGCTCAATGAGGCGCAGGGCGGCAAAAAGACCGCCTGGGCCGGCACCCACCACCACAGCCTGGCGGGAGCCATCGACCCTCTTGTAGTCGATAGGTGTGATAAGCGAGGTGCTTTGCGGCATTTCGCCAAGGTAGATGCGCACCTTGAGATTTACCATCACCTGGCGCTGCCGGGCATCGATGGAGCGCTTCACAATCTTCACAAATGTGATGTCGTGGGCTGAAATGCCTTCTTGCTGCGCTATGAACTGGCAGAGCAGGCTGTGTGTGCAGGCTGTCATGGGATTAACCCTGAGCGTGAGTTCTTTAATTGCCATAATTGAAAAAATAGTGCTTAATGCGGCACAAAGTTACAGAAAATCGGCGATAATTCACTAATTTTGCGGCACGAAACGAAAACAAGATAAGGAAACAGCAATGGAAAAGAAACAGATAGGAGCACTCTTCGACCTCGACGGAGTGGTGATCGACACCGAGGGCGTGTATAGCCGCTTTTGGGTGGATATAGAGCAGAAGTACCCCACAGGAATACCCGATTTCGCAGTGAAGATAAAAGGAACCAACCTTGCCTCAATCATGAGCCACTACACCGACCCGGAGGCAAAGGAGGCGGTGCTGAAGGCACTGGCACGGTTTGAGCACACGATGACCTATGAGATATTTCCGGAAGCCGAGAGGCTGCTGAGGGAGCTGCGCGAGGCAGGAGTGCCTTGCGCCATGGTGACGAGCAGCGGCGAGATGAAGCTGCAGCGGCTCTTTGCACAGCAGCCACACCTCCGAGGGTATTTCGATGCAATTGTGTCGGGCGAGATGGTGCAGCATTCCAAGCCCCACCCTGAATGCTTCTTGAAAGGAGCTGAAATGATAGGTCGCAGGGCCGAAGATTGCGTCGTCTTTGAGGATTCATTGCTTGGCGTGGAGGCCGGCAAGGCTGCTGGAGCCAAGGTGGTGGCCCTGCCCACCACATTCCCCGAGGCAATACGCACCACCGCCGCCGACCTCATCATCGACAGCTTTGCGGGCTTCACCGTGGGCGATTTCCTTGCAGTTGCAGGAGGGTTAGCCCGGGATTAGAGCGCCACCGGAGTGACGGCGCAAAATATTGCACCCCTACCGGGTGGCTCTATCGATGCAGCCACCCGGTAGGGGTGTGGTTTATTGGTACTCCATGAGGGGTCAGCAGGCTTTGAAGCTCATGTCGAGTCCCTTGACGGAGTGGGTGAGTGCACCCACTGAGATGAAATCTACACCGCACTCACCATACTGGCGTAGGGTTGCAAATGTGATACCGCCCGAGGACTCGGTCTCAAACTTGCCGTCGATTATCTGCACAGCCTCGCGGGTGAGAGCCGGGGTGAAGTTGTCGAGCATGATGCGGTCCACGCCGCCAATCTCCATCACCTGGCGTAGCTCATCGAGGTTACGCACCTCGATTTCAATCTTGAGGGCGGGGTTGTTGGACTTAACATATTCCTGAGCCTTGCGGATGGCATTGGCTATGCCGCCGGCGAAATCCACGTGGTTGTCCTTAAGAAGAATCATGTCGAAGAGGCCGATGCGGTGGTTCACGCCGCCGCCAATCTTCACAGCCTCCTTTTCGAGCATTCGCATACCGGGAGTGGTCTTTCGGGTGTCGAGCACGCGGGTCTTGAGTCCCTTTAGCTCGGCCATATACTTGGCAGTGACAGTGGCAATGCCGCTCATGCGCTGCATGATGTTGAGCATGGTGCGCTCGGTCTGGAGGAGCGACTGCACGCGGCCCTCAACAACAAAGGCGATGTCGCCGGGCTTCACATGGGCGCCATCGTGAATGAACACGGTGGGCTTCAGCTCGGGGTCGAACTTCTTGAACACCTTCAGGGCGATGTCGACACCAGCGAGGATACCCTCCTCCTTCACAATAAGTTGAGACTTGCCCATTTCATCGGCGGGAATGCAGCAAAGAGTGGTGCAATCGCCGTCGCCAATATCCTCGGCAAAAGCGAGGTCGAGCAGCTCATCGATAAGTTGGTCTTTAGTCTTCATAAATATCAAAGTTCAGTTGATTGATAGTGAGTGCAAATTTACATAAAAACCCCGAATTATAAGCCAGTAGAAATAAAAAACCTAACGTCATTCCCCCGAATTGGGCTGTTTTTGAGAAGAAAATGTACCCTACAGTTTTTTTGTTTTTTTGAATGAGGCTTATGTAACAGATTAGAAGGGGTAGCCTATGGCGAAGTGGAGGCAGAGGGAGTTGCGGAATGACGACATGTTGTAGTAGCTCTTTTGGGGTACGCGGTAGGGGTAGTGGATGCCGATGCCCAAGTCGGCACGCACCACTATGAAGCCGGCGTCGTAGCGAATGCCGGTGCCGGTGCCGAGAGCGAGGTCGTTGAAGAAGTGCCTGGCCGAGAGCTTGGAGCCGGGTCGCAGCTCGTCGTCTTCGAGAATCCACACGTTGCCGGTATCGACGAAAAGAGCGCCGCGCACCGGGCCACCGATTGGGAAGCGGTATTCGAGGTTTAGCTCAAACTTGAATGTTCCCGACTGGTCGAAAAACTCGAAGTAGTTGTTGTTCTCGTGGTAGCGGCCCGGGCCTATGGAGCGGGCCGCGAAGGCACGCAGTGAATTGGAGCCACCCACATAGAACTGCTCGGTGAAAGGCACTTGCGAGGAGTTGCCATAGGCGTGGGCTATGCCGAGGTAGGTGCGTCCCACGAGCCAGTGTCCCGGCAGGAACTGGTGGGAATATACGAGCTGAGTGGTGGCTTTCACGAATTGCGAGATTGGTGTGCCGAACAAGAGTTTTGAGTCTTTGCCGCCATTGGAGCCGGCGAGGCTCCATACTCCACACATCACGTTGCCCGACTCGGCGACGTAGAAGTTCCAGTTGATGGCGTTGCGGCTGTCGATTTGGCGGTCGTAGGTGTAGGAGTAGGTCATCATCGGGAGGAACTTGTCGTCGAAGCTATTCACGATGATAGGGTTGTCGAATGCCATCTCAAGGAAACGGTCGCTGAAGTTGAGGAGCTTGGAATACTTGAGTGTGAGCGGTGAGAACTCGTTGAGTGAAAGGCGGTTGGCATGCCATTCCCATTTCATGCCGAGGCTTGCGTCGAGCATCTTGAAGTATTGAGGGCGATTGATGAGGCTTGCGCTGAGGGAGATGTTGGTGCGGTTGATGTAACGGCGGGAGCGGTCGACGAAACTGGGGGCGAGTAGACGAGGGAACATGAGACCAACGTTGGCTCCTATCTCGTAAGAGTTGAGCCTGTTGCCCACGTTCTTGCCCGTCTGCCACTCGTAGGCAAACTTTAGCTCGGAGGAGAGCTGCTCGCCGCCGCCGAATAGGTTTTTGTGGGTTAGTCCGAGCACTGCCGAGGGCCCGATGTAGCTGTTTGACTTTGATGCGGCCTGGACTTCAAATTTAGTTTCGAGCGGGAGGTCGATGCGGCAGTCGATGTTCACGTCGAGGGTGTCGGTTGTGACCGAGTCCATGGGTGTTGTGGAGATGTCGACGCTGCTGAAGATTCCGAGGCGAGATAGGTAGCTTTGAGTGCGTTCCACCGAGCGCACCGAGAACTCGCGGCCCCGGCGCAGTGTGATGGCCGAGGTGATAGCATTGGGGCGGACGCGCACGGGGTTGTGCTTGATGATGGTGCAGCGGCTTGTGGCAATGGTGTCGGGGGAGCCAATGCCATAGTAGTTGCGCACATTGGCCGTAACGGAGCCTATGTAGTATTTGCGCAGTGCTGCGGCGGGAATGCTGTCGGCGAGCACGAGCTTCAGCGCCATCTGACGGTGAAGCTGAGTGGTGTCGGCGAGAAATTCAATGTATTCGGGCTTGAAGAAGTAGTAGCCGTGGTTTCGCACCACATTTGTGATGCGGTTACGCACCACGCTGAGCGAGTCGGTGCAATAGATGTTTCCGGGCGATAGATAGAGTTGCCGCTGTGCAATGGAATCGATGTAGAACTCCAGTTGCGACTTGGGATGGAAGAACTCAACGTTGCTTAAGACATAGGGCTGCGTGAGGCTCACGCGGTAGAGAATGCGGGCCTGTCGGCGGTCGCGGCTGTAGCGGAGGTCGTAGGACACTGAGGAGCCGAAGTAGCCATTGTTGTTGAGCACGTCGCGCATCATCTCGAGGCGAAGGTCGGGCTTCACGTCGCTGATAAGCACCGGGGTTCGCCCCAGGTACTTCACGAGCCAGCGCTTGAACCCGGTGGAGGCCGAGTCGCCCCAGTTGTAGATCCACAGGCCGAATTGCAGGGGAGAGCGTAGCCATGGGGATATTAAGCAGCCATTTGGGCGCACGTTGATGGCGTCGACAAGGCGAAGGTCGAGGCGGCTGTCGACGCGGGCGCTGTCGGCGTGGGGTGTGATTTTCACGTCGTCTACGCCGGTGTAGAGCACTTCGTCGGGCGGAATGCGGCGAGTGGTGGAGCAGCTCACGGCCAGTGTGGAGGCGATGAGGAGCAGGAGAAAGGCGATATGCGTGAGCAATTTGTTCATAGTGTCTATTTGGTGGTGGTGGGTTTGGAAGAGGCTTCGTCGTTGCGGATATAGGAGATAGGGTTGAAGATGGAGAAGAGATAGCGCAGGCTTGAGAGCTTGCGCTTGTACACGAAAGCCACACCGGTCTCTGTCACCTCGCCCTCGAGCACATTGAGGTATCCCTTGCGGTTGAATAGGCGCAGGAGCATGTTTCCGTTTTTGTTGAGCATATACTCAAGCGACACATCGTTGAAGAGGTTCTGAGCGATTTCCTCGGAGTCGGTAGAGCCCTGAGTGTAGTCGCCGCCCACCACGATTTTGAAACGGTTGTTGAAGAGCGACTTTGATACCTGGTAGCTGTATTTTATGGCGCGGGAGGAGATGCCATCTTGCGTCTGCTTATAGTTGTCGAGGCCAAACGACACTGTTATGCCCCTCATGGCACTTGCCGCCCAGTTGTTGATTCGAGAGGTCACAAAAGAGAATAGCGGGTTGCCCGAGAGGTTGCTCGAGGCCTTGGAGTCGATGCCGGTGTAGGTGCCATAGAGCAGTAGGTTGACTGCCTGGCTTGAGCGCTGTGCGGCCGACATTGATTGCAGCTCATTCTGGAGCGTGATGTCGTCGGAGGTGCTGAGGTCGAAAGCCACGTCCATATTTGCGAGGGCATTGGTTGCCGAGAGGGAGATATTGAAGTTGATGATGCGCGAGTTGGAGTCGGGGCCGGTGTAATTGGCCTTTCGCGATTCCACGGCGTGGAGGTTGAGGATAGGGTTCATCATGTCGCCGGTCCAGAGGAGGTAGCTGCCGGTGGCAAACTTGAAGTTCACTTGCGAGATGAGAGGGGGAGAGTAGCGTACGAAGCCGTCGTCGATGTTGAAGCGGCCGGTGAGAGTCTGGTCGCCGAGGTGGTTCATGCTGAGGTGGAGGTCGCCATTGCCGGCAATCTCGGCGCGGTCGTTGCCATTCTTAGAAAGGAACACGGTGAGCGAGGACCCCTGTTGCACCGAGATGTCGGCATTGAGGGTGATGCGGCTCTTGGTGGCTTGCGTGGTTTCACGGGTGAGGGTGTAGGAGCTGTCGTTGAACTGCACGAACTTCACGAGCTGCTGTTCCTGGCGTGCGGCGATTGAGTTCACGTCCTCCTGGAGAATGTAGGTGAGGTTGGTGCCGGCGAGCAGGCCGAGGCGCACGTTGAGATCCACGTTCTCCAAGTTGCCACGGGCGGAGGCATCGAGGCTCATGAAACCCTTTCCGAAAATTTGAGAATTGCTGCGCTGCCTGCTATTCACAAATTGCACATCATTGCCACGCATGCCTATGTCGATGAGTGGCGAGAAAGGGTTGTGCAGGTCGATTTCGCCCCGGGTCACTATCGGATTGCTGTTGAGGCAGTAGATTCGGTAGTCGTTGAAGCGTATCACGCTCGAGTCGACCGGAATGGAGTCGGCGGGCAGAGAGATGCTTGAGCCGAACACCGGCATGGCGATTGCAGTGGAATCGCAGAGGAGGTAGCCATTGATATTGGGGCGGTTGAATGTCCCGTCCACAGTCATTTTGCCATTGAGGTAGCCACGGAGTTTCATCATGTCGCCGCCCTGGAGAAAAGGATTTAGGGTCGAGAGCGGGAACCGTGCCAGCTCGAGCGAGAGTTTCATGTGGTTGTCGGTGATGGTGTCGTTGAGGGAGCCGAACACCACTGCACACTGGCGGCCATCGACCTCAAGGTTAGCCGTAGCCATGGTTCCGCCCGATGTGGGGTTGAGGTCGATGATGGAGTTGAGGCGGAGCGAGCCCACGCGCTGCTTTCCGTAGTAGAGGTCGGAGAGACCCACCATTCCGTTACCCCATATGTTCACATCGTTGTATTTAACCGAGAAATCGGCAGCGAGGATTCCCTTCACCGGAGGGGCGTAGGGCGACAGTGAGAGCCAGTCGGCAATCTGCACATTCTTGATTTCCAGGCGAATGTCCTCATTATCCTCCACGTTGTCGTCGCTTCGCTCGCCATGATTTGTGGTGAGGGAGAATAGGCTTTCTCCTTGCGACAGGCGAAGGTTGGAGTCGAAGTGCCTGGAGGCATAGTTGAATGCGATGAAATTGCCGTCGTTCACTGTCCAGGGCTTGTAGGCGATAGTGATTTGCGAGGGGAAAAGGCTTGCAAGTACGGTGGAGTCGGTGAGCTGGGCATTGATACCCACATTGATGCCGGTGGAGTTCTCAAAATTGTGCTGAGTGAGCTGAGCCTGTAGGTTGCAGCCATCCAGATAGCCCTTTAGCTCGGCGCGGGCAAATCCGGGGATATGCTCGCGGGCATTAGCGGCACGCAGGCTCCAGTTGATGCGGTGGTTAAGCTCCACCATGCCAAATCGCAGGGTGTCGACGCGCACATCGCTCATGTTCAGGCGGTCGATGTAGCCACGCAGGTAGAAAGTGGAGTCGTTGGCTACCATTATGTTTCCTCGGCCGTAGGATAATCCGGCGTGGGCGAGGTATTGCTGCACAAGGTTTCGCTTGCCCAGCTCAATCTCGCAAGAGAGAGCAGGCAGGCGGCCACGCAGGGAGTCGGAGTTGATATATTTGTCGTTCCATTGCCGCATAGCCACAGCCGAGATATTGGCGAGTTTGGCCGAGAGTGTGTCGATAGAGCACTCCGAGTCGAAGTCGATAGAGAAATCGCCATTAGAGAGAGTGGCGTCGATGTGGGAGTCGTCGGCCACAAAGTTGGCTGCGATATTGTCGGTGAAGTAGAAGTTGTCGTCGAGAGTCCAGCGCAGGTTGTCGATTCCGGCCGTCACGTCGTAGGTTCCGGCGGCGAGGTCGATGTCGCCAAGAGCGGTGAAAATGCAGCTGCCATTAGACGTTACGTCCATGAGGCGAAGGGCTGCGAGGTCGAGGTCGGAGATGTGGGAATTGAGCGAGAAATCCAGGTGCTGCTTCTCGATGCGCCCCTGAGCCGAGGTTGTGAAATTGCAGTGAGGATTGGAGGAGGAGAGAGTGGCATTGAAGTTGCCATGGGCAAGTTCGCCCTGCAAGGCGATGCCATAGTAGCGGTTGGAGTTGTAGAAGAGCGTGTCGATGGATATGGAGGCGTTAAGCTCGGTGTCCTTGTCGAAGAAATCCACACCACGCCCCTGCACTGAGCCCGAGGCAGTGAGCAGGTAGAGGCGCGAAGAGGGGAGAATGGCATCGACAGGCAGACGCGAGGCATCGAAAGCGAGCGAGTAGCCCGAAGTGTTGCCATTCCAGGCGGCATCGAGAGCCACCTTGCCTGTGGCGAGCGTGAGGGCGAGGTTGCCCTCGTAGGTATTGGCGGCAGCTGAGGCGCGGCCGCTTATGCGCATGGGAGGGAGGCTGATGCTGCCGCGCAGGGCGGGGTCGTGGAGGAGCGTGGCTTTGAGAGGATTGAGGTTGCCGGTGTGGCCCGCAAAGGCGATGTTGCAGCCAAAACGGTCGGGGGAATTGAGATAGGTGGCATAACCCGTGGCCGACAGTTGCGCCACCCCCGGCATTGAGAGGCGGCACTCGGTTATATTGGTGCGGCTCAGTGTACCGGCAGCCGCGAGCGAGAGCGAGGCGGCAGCAGGGTAATCCAAGGGCAGCATGGAGCCGATGAGAGGGAAGAGCCGCCGGGCGTCGGAGTGGGAGAGTGAGGCCTCGATGCGGGCGCTGAAGCGGTTGAAAGCAGCGTTGCTCTCCACGTTGCCGGTGAGCTGAGAGCCGGCATTGGCAATGAGCAAGTCTGTGACAGCGATGCGCGAGCTGTCCATTTCAAGAGTGCCATGCACCGAGTCGATGGCAAAACCACAACGCTCGCGGGCGGCAATGTGGCGCACGGGCACGCGCATCGAAGCGCCTCGGTTGTAGAAATCGTCGATTGCAACCTCAATGCTGTCGGCCTCAATGAAACTCATGTCGAGACCGGGCAGAGGCTTGTGCCCGCTGAGTGCGTAGAGAGCGTGGGAGCGAGAGAGGCGCAAGGAGCGGGCAGTGACCGTCCATGGCGTGGATAGGGTTGCCGGCAGGGAGTCGGCAGGGGTGATGAGGGAGTCGGGGTAGAAGTAGGAGCAGTGGGCACCATCCACGCTCAGCGAGCCGGCATCCACGAGGCAGCGGCCGGTGTCGACAAGTCCGTGGTCGAGACTGGCATGGTCGATGTGGGCCGAGAGGGAGTCGATGTGGGGGAGCATGTGCATGGAGTAGTCCACATTGTGGAGCTCGATACACTCGGCCTTGACGAGCCATGGGGCGGCAAGGGTGCTGTCGGTGCTCGGCACTGCCTTCTCCGGGCAGTAATCGAGGCGCACACGGCCGCCTGAGAGTGTGGCGTGGGAGGCCACGATGTGGTTATGCTTCAGGTCGAGCCTGGTGAGGTTCAGGTCGCACCTATCCACATCCACGGCGAGCGAGAGCGAGCCATCGACAGAGGCCATGCGGTAGCGGCCATGGTGTAGAGATGCGGCATCGACGGCCACCTCGCTGCGGAGCAGGGGCAGGAGCCTGATGCTCACGGCGAGGTCGCGTGCGGCGAGCATGGTGTCGGCGGGGGCGGTGAGGATGGTCACTCCCCGGAGGCTGAGCGAGAGCGGAAAGCGCAGCGATATGCGCTCTATGGTCACCTCCCAGCCGGTGGACTGTGATAGCTTTGCGGTGGCAAAGTCCTTGATGAGATTCTGAACAGGGGGGAAATAGAGCAAAGCCGGCGACAGCATAGCCACCAGCAATAGGCCGAGCAGCAAGCGAAGCGGCCAAAGCAATATTTTATTTATCCTCTCCTTCATTCCTTGAGTGGTGGTGCGACGACGATGGCCTGTTGCGACTGCCCTTGAGAAGATAGCGGCGGAACACGTGCATGAAATAAAGCTTTATGAACGCGAAAGCCGTGATGCAGCCGGCAGAGTTGGCAATAAAGTCCCAAAGGTCCATAGTGCGCACGCCGGTGAGCTCCTGTGCTATCTCCATGAACCCACTGAGCACAATAGCCGTGAAAATAATCGTCAGCTCGCTCTCGAGGTGGGTGTGGTGAGGCAGTCGGGATTTGGCATAATCTAAATAATAAACACTTGCCAGGCCAAAATACATTAGGAAGTGCACTAATTTATCGGCATTTTTGAATAAAATAAAGTTGGAGCCGCCGAGAGGGTTAGGGCTCAGCGAGAGCCAGGCAACCACCAGCGTGATAAGGATAGATGCCACTCCCGGAGGAAAATTCTTGATAAACTTCTTCATAATATCATTTGTTTATCTTTTATGTATTGAGTTCACGTCAGTTGATTA
>CAMGFF010000024.1 GCA_946055125.1 uncultured Prevotellaceae bacterium
AAACTCATCTTCAACCAGATCGGCGAAAAGGATTAATTGGCTGTGAGCTGTGAGCCGTGGGACAATATCAAAGCTCAAGGCTCAAAGCTCAAAGCCAAAAAATATTAACATAAAAAATAACATTGTAATCTCATGAAGAAATTTATTATATCCACTCTGTTTTGTGTGGTTTCGCTCCTCAGCGCTATGGCGCAGGTGGAGGTGAAAGGCGTGGTGGTCGATTCTTCGGGCGAGCCTGTCATTGGCGCGTCGGTAATCGAGAAAGGCAACGCCAAGGTGGGCACTGCCACCGACATCGACGGAAACTTCGCACTGAAAGTGTCGTCGGCCAAATCGTCACTCGAAGTTTCCTACATAGGAATGCAGACGGCCACCGAGCCACTCAAGGGCCGCACCAGCGGCATACGCATCACCCTCACCGATGGCTCAATCAACATCGAGGAGGTGGTAATCGTGGGCTACGGCACACAGAAGAAAATCAATGCCACCGGTGCGGTGAAGACCATCGACAACTCCACCCTTGAGTCGCGCCCAATCTCGAATGCCGTGCAGGGACTTCAGGGAGCTATCGCCGGCCTCAACATCACCAACGACAATGGTGGCGGACTGGGAGAGTCGATGAGCATCAACATTCGCGGTGTGGGCTCGATAGGCGACGGCTCCAATGCCTCACCGCTCGTGCTTATCGACGGCATGGAGGGCGACCTCTCCTCAATCAACCCCAACGACATCGAGAACATCTCGGTGCTGAAGGATGCCGCCGCAGCCTCAATCTATGGCTCGCGTGCACCTTTTGGCGTGGTGATCGTTACCACCAAGGGCGGCAGCAAGGGCACCCGCGTGAGCTACACCGGCAACCTGCGCATTCAGCAGCCCATCAAGGTGCCACACATGGCCGACTCCTACACTTTCGCCCTCATGATGAACGACGCCTACACCAACTCGGGCGGCAACGCCCCTTTCAGCAAGTCGCATCTTGAGAAGATACTCCAGTATCAGCGCGGCGAGATAGACTATGGCACCGAGCCCTACGAGAACCAGAACACATGGCGCACCAACCAGGCCTGCTGGGGCAACACCGACTGGTATGACGTGTACTTGAAGAAAGCCACCACATCGCAGGAGCACAACCTGAGCGTGACCGGCGGCAGCGACAAGGTGACCTACTACCTCTCGGCCAACTACATGGGCCAGACGGGTCTTTTCAACTACTGCGATGAGGAACTCGACCGCCTGACGCTCAACGGAAAGATGAACATCAAGTTCAACGACTACGTGCGCTTCACCTGGTCGACACGCTTCATCTCCTTAGACAATGAAAAGCCCTCGGCACTCAATGCCCTCTTCTACCACAACCTGGGCCGCCGCGCCGCAGTGATGCCCATCTACTATCCCACCGGCGAGTACACGCAAGGCTCTATGATAAAGTCGATGACCGAGGGTGGCCGCCAGGTGCAGAAGACTCAGCAGCTCTACAACCAGGCCAACCTCGTGGTAGAGCCCGTCAAGGGCTGGCAAATCCATGCCGAGCTCAACAGCCGCATAGAGAACAACCCCTACACACGCCAGTTCAACCCCATACAGCACACCCTTCCCGACGGCACACCCGAGTATATCCAGGTGCTTGAGGGCGTGGCCGAGAAGCACACCATAAACGACAATGGCACCTTTGCCGTGCAGCCGGCAGCCGGCGAGAGCTACTATGAGAAGGCTCAGACCAACATCAACTACTTCAGCACCAACGTATATACCGACTATGAGCTCAACCTCAACCGCGACCACCACTTCAAGTTCCTCGTGGGAGAGCAGACGGAATACTACAAGCGCGAGGTGACGCGCGTGGCCACCCGCAACGTGCTCCTCACCGATACGCCCTTCCTCCCCTCGGAAGTGGGAGGCGAAACCTCGATGATGAGCGAGAGCAAGGGTGAGTGGGCTACGATAGGCGTATTCGGCCGCATCAACTACAACTACGCCGACCGCTACATGCTCGAGCTCAACCTGCGCACCGATGGTGCATCGCGCTTCCCCCGCGACCAGCGGTGGGGCGTGTTCCCCTCGGTGTCGGCTGGCTGGAACATCGCCCAGGAGCGCTTCTGGGAGCCGCTGCGCTACAAGGGGCTTGAATACTTCAAGCTTCGCGGCTCCTATGGCTTGCTCGGCAACCAGAACACCACCTCGTTCTATCCCTACTATCAGCGCATGGCCTCCACATCGGGCACACTGGTGCTTGGCGGACAGCAGGCCACCGTCCTGCCCATGTACAGTCCCTACTCCACCTCGCTCACATGGGAGAAGATAGAGAATGCCGGTGCCGGCGTGGACTTGGGCATGCTCCGCAACCGCCTCACAGCCTCCTTCGACTGGTATCAGCGCACCACCAAGGACATGGTGGGCCCGGCCAAGGCTCTCTCGGGCGTGTATGGCGCAAGCGCACCAAAGACCAACAATGCCGAGCTGCGCACCCGCGGCTGGGAGCTTGAACTTGGCTGGCGCGACCAGATAGGCAAGGACTTCTCCTATGGTATCTCGGCCTCGGTGAGCGACTACAAGACGTTGATTACAAAGTATGACTCACCCGACGACGCCATTTCGGGCTGGTATGAGGGCAAGAACTACGGCGACATATGGGGATTTGAGGTAGTGGGCATAGCACAGAGCGACGCCGAGATGAACAACTACCTTGCCCAGCACTCGCAGTCGTCGATAGGCTCGAAGTGGGGCGGCGGCGACCTCATGTATGCCGACCTCAACAATGACGGCTCGGTGGACATGGGCAGCCAGACGCTCGCCGACCATGGCGACCTGAAGGTGATAGGCAACTCCACACCGCGCTTCGCCTACAGCTTCACCCTCGAGGGCAAGTGGAAGTGGATTGACTTCCGCGCATTCTTCCAGGGCGTGGCCAAGCGCGAGGTGTATTTCAAGGGCAGCGCCACTTTCTTCGGCATCGCCGCCGAGTGGCAACGCTCGCTCTACTACGACCACCTCGACTACTTCCGCTATGCCGGCTCGGAGCTTGGCGCCAACTTCGACTCCTACTATGGCCGCCTGCGCATCGACCAGAACAACATACAGGTGTGCGACCGCTTCTTGCAGAATGCCGGCTACCTGCGCCTGAAGAACCTGCAGGTGGGCTTCAACCTGCCGAGCAACAGCAAGCTGAGCCGCTACGTGCGCAAGGCCCGCCTCTACCTCTCGGGAGAGAACCTCTTCACGTTCACCGGGCTGCGCATCTACGACCCCGAGGCCGTGGGCAGCACCGACAGCGAGTATGGCCCCGGCAAGACCTATCCGCAATACCGCACCTACTCGGTGGGACTTGAGGTAACATTCTAAAAAAACACAACACATCAACTCACACAATATGCACACAAAAATGAAAGCAAAATATATCATCCTACTTGCCGCCACGCTGGGGCTGGCATCGTGTGACTTTCTCGACCGTGAGCCGCTCGACTTTGGCAGCGAGGACTCCTACTACCGCACGGTAGATGACATTCGCATCGCAGTGAACGACTTCTATGAGATTCTGCCCACCAACAGCAGCCTGTGGGGCGGGCTCTACACGCAGGACGTGCAGAGCGACAACCAGTGCTCGGCGGGCGCGCAGAACCTCTTCTACCGGGGCGAGAAAAAGACGGTGAAAATAGAAAGCAGCCAGTGGAACTTCTCCAACCTGCGCGGCATCAACTTCTTCATCAACAAGACCGAGGAGCGGATTGAGGCCATCGTAGGCAACCGCGACTATGTGAACCACTACCTGGGCGAGGGCTACTTCTTCCGCGCCTACGACTACTTCCGCCTGCTGCGCAACTATGGCGACGCGCCTATCCTCACCACGGTGCTCGGCGACGACAAGGCCGAGCTCACCGCAGCCAGCGTGCGCTCGCCGCGCAACGAGGTGGCACGCTTCATACTCAGCGACCTCGACAAGGCCATCACGCTGCTCATGGAGAAGGCACCCGAGAGCGGCCGCATCACCCGCGACGCCGCCTGGGCGCTGAAGTCGCGCGTGGCGCTCTATGAGGCCACCTGGGAGAAGTATCATGCCGGCACCTGCTTCGTGCCGGGCAACTCGAAGTGGCCGGGAGCCGCCACCTGGCCGGGCTTCCAGTTTAAGGCCGGCAGCGCCGAGGCCGAGATAGAGTGGCTTTTCGACCAGGCCATCGAGGCCTCGCAGGTTGTGGCCGACGCGCACGCGCTCGATGCCGACTATGCCTCGATGTTCAACTCGGCCGGCACCTTCGGCGATGACGATGAGGTGATACTTGCGCGCTACTACCTCAATGGCGTGCTCTCGCACAGCTGCTCGGCATTCCTTCGCTCGGGCGGAGGCTGCGGACTCACCCGTGCAGCAGTCAACTCATTCCTTATGGCCAACGGCCTTCCCATCTACGCCGATGGCTCGGGGTATCATGGCGACGAGGTTTCCTACTATGAGTTCCAGGACCGCGACACGCGCCTCACCAGCTCGGTGCGCCCCGGCGGCCGCCTCATCAACACCACGCAGGTGGATGGCAAATACGTGAACGACACGATTTACTACTGGAAGCCCTACATCTACATGTCGGGCAACGAGAAATCGACCACCGGCTATGAGCTGAAGAAGTGGCTCAGCGACGACGCGGCGCAGCGCATACAATACTCCTGCACCACTGCGGTGCCGCTGTTCCGCTCGGCCGAGGCACGCCTCAACTACCTTGAGGCCTACTATGAGCGCCACCACAGCCTCGACGCCAAGTGCGCCCAATACTGGGGCGAGCTTCGCAGCCGCGCCGGCGTGAGCACCGACTACGCGAAGACCATAGCCGCCACCGACCTCACCAAGGAGAACGACCTCGCCGTGTGGTCGCGCTCGCAGGAGGTGGATGCGACGCTCTACAACATACGCCGCGAGCGCCGCTGCGAGCTTATCGCCGAGGGCCTGCGCCTCGACGACCTGAAGCGGTGGCGAGCCCTCGACATGATGAACGGCCGGGGCAACGTGGGCGAGAACAAGGACCTCTACACCGGCTACCAGCCCGAGGGCTTCAACCTGTGGACGGAGATGTACAAGATGTACAGCAGCAAGGAAATCGACGAGACGGTGGTGTCGCAGAGCAACATATCGAAGTATCTGCACCCGCTGCAAGTGTCGTCGACCTCGGCAGCCTATGAGGGCTACGACTTCCCCAAGCAGCATTATCTTGAGCCAATCCCCATCTCGGAGTTCCTGCTCACCGTGGACGGCGCCACCGGAGCCTCAAGCATCTACCAGAACCCCGGGTGGCCACAGAAGGCCGACGGCACAGCCGACTATGGCTACGACTGCGACTGATAAAGCGAAACCAATCACCACATCATATCTTCGTGAATATGAACAAGACAATCAATACCGGCCTAATTGCCTGCCCCGCTCTTGCCATGGCAGCCCTCACCACGGTGTCGTGCTCGCACAAGCAAGAGCAGGCGGCGGCCGCCGCCGGACACTACAACATAGTGTATATCATGACCGACGACCACACGGCGCAGATGATGAGCTGCTACGACAAGCGCTATGCAAGCACCCCCAATCTCGACCGTATAGCCCGCGACGGCGTGATATTCACCAACAGCTATGTGGCCAACTCGCTGAGCGGGCCGAGCCGCGCGTGCATGCTCACCGGCAAGCACAGCCACAAGAACGGCTTCACCGACAACACCACATGCACGTTTGACACGGCCCAGGTCACCTTCCCACGACTGCTTCAACAGGCCGGCTACCAGACGGCCGTATTCGGCAAGTGGCACCTTGAGAGCCTCCCCACGGGCTTCGACACCTGGGAGGTGGTGCCGGGGCAGGGCGACTACTACAACCCCGACTTCATCACCATGCAGGGTGACACCGTGCAGCGCCACGGCTACATCACCAACGTGATAACCGACATGAGCCTCGACTGGCTTGAGAACAAGCGCGACAAGGAGCGCCCCTTCTGCCTGCTCATTCACCACAAGGCTATTCACCGCAACTGGATGAGCGACACCTGCAACCTGCGCCTCTATGAGGACCGCACCTTCCCGCTGCCGGCCAACTTCTACGACGACTATGCCGGGCGTGAGGCCGCGGCGGCTCAGGAGATGAGCATCGACAAGGACATGGACCTCATCTACGACCTGAAGATGAACCGCCCCGACAAGACGAGCCGGCTGAAGGGCCTCTACGAGAAATTCTGCGACCGCATGGACTCGGCACAGCGCCGCGCCTGGGACGACTTCTACTCGCCCATCATCGCCGACTTCTACAGCCGCAACCTGAGCGGCCGCGAGCTTGCCGAGTGGAAATACCAGCGCTACCTGCGCGACTACCTCAAGGTGGTGAAGAGCCTCGACGACAACGTGGGGCGCGTGCTTGGCTATCTTGAGGAGCACGGGCTGCTCGAGAACACGCTCGTGGTGTATACGTCGGACCAGGGCTTCTACATGGGCGAGCACGGGTGGTTCGACAAGCGATTCATGTATGAGGAGTCGTTCCACACCCCACTTGTGATGATGCTCCCCAAGGGGCTTAACCGCCGAGGCGAAGTGCCCGAGATGGTGCAGAACATCGACTATGCGCCCACCTTCCTGAGCCTTGCCGGCGTGGAAGTGCCCGAGGAGATGCAGGGCGAGTCGCTGCTGCCGCTTCTCACGGGCGAGAAAGTGGAGGGCTGGCGCAACGCGCTCTACTACCACTACCACGAGTATCCCGCCGAGCACAGCGTGAAGCGCCACTATGGCGTGCGCGACAGCCGCTACAAGCTCATCCACTTCTACAACGACATCGACCGCTGGGAGCTCTTCGACCTGGAGAACGACCCCTATGAGATGCACAACATCTATGGCGAGCGCGGCACCGAGGGCGTGACCCGCAACATGATGCACCTGCTCGACTCTCTGCAAGTGCACTACGACGACCCGGTGCGCCACCAGTTCCCACTTAACGACAAATTGAAATGAAACAATCCATTCTGTTGATAATACTCACGATAGTGGCCTCGGTGGCGGCAAGTGCGGCACCGGTGGGCGTGATACCACAGCCCGCCGGGTGGCACTCCGGCCATGGCGTGGCTGAGGTGCCGCCGGTGGTGACCATAGCCGCCGGCGACAAGCAGCTGCGCGAGGCAGCCACTGTGGCAGCCGGGCAAATGGCAGCCACAGGCATCGAGGCCCGCGTGGCCGGGCGCGGCAAGGCGTGGGTGCAGGTGACCGCCTCGCCCACGCTCGGAGCCGAGCAATACCGCCTCACGGTGCGCCCCGAGGGTGTGACGGTGGAGGCGGGCGACGCTGCCGGGGCATTCTATGCGCTGCACACCCTGCGGCAGTTGCTGCTTGCCTCGCAGGGCGGCACTGTGGAGTGCTGCACCATCGACGACGCACCACGCTTCGGCTACCGAGGCCTGATGCTCGACGTGTCGCGCTACTTCATACCCATGGAGGAGGTGAAGCGCATAGTGGATATAGCCTCGATGCTCAAGATAAGCCGGCTGCATCTTCACCTCACCGACGACAACGGCTGGCGCATGGAGATAAAGCGCTATCCGCAGCTCACCACGGTGGGAGCGTGGCGCGTGGCACGCGATGAGATATTCCCGGGGCGCATGAACCAGCGCGAGGGCGAGCAGGCCACCGTGGGCGGCTACTACACCCAGCGCGAGCTTCGCGAGCTGGTGAAATATGCCGGGGCGCGCTACATAGAGGTGATACCGGAGATAGAGATGCCGGCGCACGCCATTGCAGCCATCGCCTCCTATCCCACACTGGCCTGCCCGGTGGTGGAGAAGCCGGTGAGCGTGCTTCCCGGCATAGGCGGCAAGGACGCGGCGATAGTGATGTGTGCCGGCAACGACCACACCTTCGGCTTCATTGAGAACGTGCTCGACGAGGTGATGAGCGTGTTTCCCTCGCAATACATCCACATAGGCGGCGATGAGGCGAGCAAGGAGCACTGGAACCGCTGCCCGCAGTGCCAAGAGCGCATCGCAGCCGAGCGGCTGGCCGACAGCGAGGAGCTGCAAGGCTACTTCATGGACCGCGTGAACCGCTACCTGCAGTCGAAAGGCCGCAAGGCGATAGGGTGGGACGAAGTGACCTACGGCAACCCCAAGGAAGACATCGTGGTGATGGGCTGGCAGGGCATGGGAGCCAATGCGGTGAATTTTGCCGCCAAGAGCGGACGCCGCTTTGTGATGACCCCGGCACGGAAGCTCTACTTCATACGCTACCAGGGGCCGCAGTGGTTTGAGCCATTCACCTACTTTGGCGACAACACACTTGCCGACGTGCACGGCTACGAGCCGGTGCAGCCCGATTGGAGCGAGGCAGTGGAGAGTCAGTTGTGGGGCGTACAGGCCTCGCTGTGGACGGAGTTCTGCCACACGCCCGAAGACGTGGAGTACCTGCTCTTCCCGCGCCTCCTGGCCTTTGCCGACATGGCATGGCGACCCAAGGGGAGCGCATCGTGGAGCCACTTTGAGCGCAGCCTCGACACATGGCTGCCGGTGCTCGACAGCATGGGAGTGACCTGTGCCGCCTCGATGTGGAACCTCTACCACAAGGCACGTGAGGCAAAAGGCAAGGTGCGACTTGCCCTGAGCTGCATACGCGACGACGTGGAGGTGCGCTACACCACCGACGGCACCGAGCCCGAGGCAGCGGCCTCGGCGCTCTACACCGACACGCTCACCATAGCACAGACATCGACGGTGCGGGCCGCCACATTTGCCCAAGGCAAGCGCAAGGGCGAGGTGCTCACCCTCAACTTTGGCGTGAACAAGGCCACAGGCTGCCGCGTGACCGGCAACGGAGCGACCAACGCACTGGAATATGTGCTCACCAACGGACTGCGGGGCAGCAACCGGTGCTCCGACTCGGAGTGGGCCGGCTGGCACAACCAGACAGCCGAAATGACAGTAGATTTGGGCAAGGAGCAGGAGATAAGCAAAATCACGCTCGGCACGCTTGCCAACAGCACACTGTGCGTGGCAGCCCCGGCAGTGGTGTGCGCCTACACCTCGACCGACGGCTGCAACTTCGCACTGCTGCGCTCGGTGGCACTCGACAAGGAGACACGCTTCGCACGCGAGGCCCGGATAATCGATGTGAGCATTGAGCCCGACAGCGTGACCACGGCACGATATGTGAAATTCGTGGCAGTGAACTCGGGCAGTGTTCCGGCGGGATATGCGCGAGAAGGCTCGCCCACCTGGCTCTACTTCGACGAACTCATCATAGAATAACCAAAACCATAACCCTACAACCAGCTACATGAAAATCATCAACACCATGCTGCCCCTGCTTGCGCTGCCTGCCCTCACGGCAGCAGCGCAGCAGCGCCAGGCGGCCGACCGCCCCAACGTAATCTTCATCTATGCCGACGACATAGGCTACGGCGACCTGAGCTGCAACGGCTCCACCACCATCCGCACCCCCAATGTGGAGCGGCTGGCACAGGAGGGTGTGCGCTTCACCAACTGCCACAGTGCGGCCGCCACGAGCACCCCATCGCGCTATGCGATGCTCACGGGCGAATATGCGTGGCGGCGAGCCGGCACCGGCATTGCCGACGGCGACGCGGCAATGATAATACGCCCCGACCGCTACACGATGGCCGACATGTTTCACGACCGAGGCTACGCCACCTGTGCCATAGGCAAGTGGCACCTTGGCCTTGGCGACGAGAAAGGCAAGCAGAACTGGAACGGCTCGGTGGGCTCATGCCCCAATGACCTGGGCTTCGACTACTCCTTCATCATGGCCGCCACCGGCGACCGCGTGCCGTGTGTATTCATAGAGAACGACCGGGTGTACAACCTCAGCCCGCACTCGCCCATCTATGTGAACTACCGCAAGAACTTCCCCGGAGAGCCCACGGGGCGCGACAATCCCGAGCTACTGGTGATGCACCCCTCGCACGGCCACGACCAGAGCATAGTGAACGGCATATCGCGCATAGGCTACATGAAAGGCGGCAAGGGTGCTCTGTGGGACGACTCGAAGATAGCCGAGACCCTCACCGGGCGAGCCGTTGACTTCATCAACAAGAACGCCCGGCGGCCCTTCTTCCTCTACTTTGCCACGCAAGATGCCCATGTGCCACGAGTGCCGGGCGAGCGATTCCGCGGGAAGAGCGGACATGGCGTGCGCGGCGACGTGATGCTGGAATTTGACTGGAGCGTGGGCGAGATACTCGCGGCGGTGAAGGCAGCCGGAATAGAGAAGAACACCGTGATAATACTCTCGAGCGACAACGGGCCCGTGATAGACGACGGATATGCCGACGGCGCAGTGGAGGCACTTGGCGACCACCGCCCCTGGGGCGACTACCGAGGCGGAAAATACAGCGCCTACGAGGCCGGCACGCGCGTGCCGTGCATCGTGCGCTGGGCCGGCAAGGTGGAGCCAAAGGTGAGCGATGAGCTGATGACGCAGCTCGACTGGATGGCATCGCTCGGCGCACTCATAGGCGCGAAACTGCCCGCGGGAGCCGCGCCCGACAGCGACAACCATCTGCAGGCATGGCTCGGCGGCGACAAGGGGCGCGACTACTTCGTGGGACAGAACGCGCAGAACACCCTCTCCATTCTCACCCACGAGTGGAAATACATAGAGCCAAGCGACCGCCCGGGATATAATAAAAACGTGAATATTGAGTTGGGTAATAATAGAGAGCCGCAGCTCTACGACATGATCCACGACCCGGCCGAGAGCCGCAACGTGGCAGCACTCTACCCCGAGATAGCCGCACAGCTCGCAGCCAAGCTCAATGAAGTGAAAGACAACCGCGTGAACCAACCCCTAACAACCACCCCATGAAACAGACAGGACAACACATAACACTGCTCGCAGCCCTCACAGTGTGGGCAGCAAGCGCAATGGCTGCCACAACCGAGGCCGACTGGCAGCGAATCGACGCGATGCGCGAGGGACAGGTGCCCGTGCACACCCTCGTGGTGCCATACTCGGAGCCAACGAGAGAGGCAATCCACAACCAGGACTATGCGCACTCGAAATACTACCAGAGCCTCAACGGACAGTGGCACTTCCACTGGGCAGCCTCGCCCGCCGAGCGTCCGCAAGGCTTCTATGCCGACGACTACAGCGTGGCAGCGTGGCCCACCATCACCGTGCCGGGCAACTGGCAGTGCCAGGGCTATGGCACGCGGGTGTATGTGAACGAGCGCTATGAATTTGCCGACAAATTTTTCAACTTCAAGAAAAATCCGCCCTTCGTGCCCGACGGAGGCAACGAAGTGGGCTCCTACCGCCGCACATTCACCATACCGGCAGCGTGGAAAGGGCGTCGCGTGGTGCTGTGCGTGGAAGGGGCAAGCTCATTCTTCTACGCATGGGTGAACGGCACCCGGGTGGGCTACAACCAGGACTCGAAGACGGCTGCCGAGTGGGACATCACCACACTGCTGCGCGATGGCGAGAACACGGTGGCGATAGAGGTGATGCGCTGGTCGGCCGGCTCCTACCTTGAGTGCCAGGACATGTGGCGACTGAGCGGAATAGAGCGCGACGTGTATCTCTATTCCACCCCGGCGACCTACATAGCCGACTACACCGTGGCATCGCCGCTCGACAGCGTGAGCTACCGCGATGGACACCTCTCGCTGCAAGTGGAAGTGGCAGGAATAGTGCCACAGCAGCGCGGCAAAGGGCGTAAGGCCACAAAGGTGGTGACCGACACCGTGGAGTACAGGCTTACCGACGCGACAGGGCGCGAGGTGGCTGGCGGACGCAGCGTGGCCGGCGAGAAAGTGGCGATGAGCGCCGTGGTGAAGGACGCCAAGGCATGGAGCGCCGAGAATCCCTATCTCTACACCCTGAGCCTGAGCCTGCGCAACGGCAGCGGCACAGTCACCGAGACGATAGGCTGCAACGTGGGCTTCAAGACCTCGGAGATAAGCAATGGGCAATTCTGCCTCAACGGCAAGCCCATACTCATAAAAGGCGTGAACCGCCACGCCTTCACGCAGCTGGGACACACCGTGGACACCGCCACGATGCTTGCCGACATAAGGCTGATGAAGCAAAACAACATCAACACCGTGCGCAACAGCCACTACCCCATGGAGCGGCTGTGGTATCACCTGTGTGACCTTAATGGCCTCTATGTGATCGACGAGGCCAATGTGGAGTCGCACGGCATGGGCTACGGAGAGCAGTCGCTCGCCAAGCAGCCCGAGTGGATGGAGGCACACCTCGACCGCACGCGGCGCATGTGGGCAAAATCGAAGAACAACCCCTCGGTGACATTCTACTCGCTCGGCAACGAGGCCGGCAACGGCGTGAACTTCGAGGCCACCTACAAGTGGCTGAAGAGCGTGGAGAAGAACCGCCCGGTGCAATATGAGCGAGCCGAGCAAAGCTGGAACACCGACGTGTATTGCCGCATGTACCGCAGCATAGAGGAGATACTGGAATATGTGCGCACACCGGGAATCTACCGGCCATTCATACTGTGTGAGTATGCCCACGCCATGGGCAACAGCGTGGGCGGACTGCGCGACTACTGGGAGGTGATAGAGCGCGAGCCGATGGCACAAGGCGGCTGCATATGGGACTGGGTGGACCAGGCATTCCGCGTGGACGACGGCAACGGGCAGTGGCACTGGGCCTATGGCGGCGACTTCGGGCCTGCAGGGACCCCGAGCGACAACTCATTCTGCTGCAACGGCCTTGTGGCAGCCGACCGCACCGCACACCCACACCTTGCCGAGGTGCGCAAGGTGTATCAGAACATAAAATGCAGCATGGCGGCCACCGAAGTGGGGCAGCCCATCAACATAGCAGTGCGCAACTGGCACGACTTCACCAACCTGAACGACTACAGCCTGCTGTGGAGCATCACCGACGGCGAGGGCCGGGTGCTGCAATCGGGCCGCAAGCAGGTGTACTGCGAGCCACAACAAGAGGCGCGGCTGACGCTGCCGGCAGTAGAGGCAGCTGAGGGGGTGAAGGAGCTGTTTGTGAACCTGAGCTGGCGGTCGCTGAGCGCACGTCCCATGCTTCCCGAAGGCACTGAGGTGGCCTACGACCAATTCACCCTTCCAAATCCCAACTATGCCGAGGCTGTGGTGAAAGAGGCGAAACTGCGCCGCCGCGGCAACAGCTTCACGGCCGGCGGGCTGACATTTGAGATTTCGCAGGAGACTGGAGCGGTGACATCGCTTCGCCGAGGCGACAAGGAGCTGCTTGCATCGCCCATAGAGCTCTCGCTCTACCGCCCCATCACCGAGAACGACTTCAAGGACAAGAACGGCAAGGGCGGAAAGACGTGGCGGCGCTGCGGACTTGACAGCATAGCGCAGCGTCTCACTTCGCTGAGCGTGAAGCGCAACGTAGCCACCGCAGCTATCGAGGTGACAAACCGCATGGGCGATGTGATAGCCACCGCCACGATGCGATACTCGGTGGGCGATGACGGAGGCTTCGCCACAGCCTGCCACTTTGAGCCCGACACTGCCCGCATCAAGGCGCTGCCGCGAGTGGGACTCACATTCACCACACAAGGCACGGTGTGCAACAGCGTGGACTACCTGGGGCGCGGGCCGGTGGAGACCTATGCCGACCGCAACACTTGCGGCACGATAGGCCGCTACACGACCAGCGTGGCCGACAACTTCCACCGCTATGTGGTTCCGCAGGAAACGGGCAATCACACCGACGTGAGGCGAGTGACGCTGAATCCGTGTGGAGTGACCATCACCGCCGGGGAGCCATTCCAGTTCTCGGTGTCGCCCTTTGCCGATGCGGTGGTTGACCGTGCGACGCACTACAATGAGCTGCACAGCGACGGACTGACCACGGTGCATATCGACGCACGGCACAC
>CAMGFF010000025.1 GCA_946055125.1 uncultured Prevotellaceae bacterium
TAGCTCAATAAGCATAGCTCAAAGCTCATGGCTCAAAGCTCACAGCCGAGAGACTCACTGCTGAGAAGTAAGCTCAGTGGGCAGAATAGGCATTGCGCCCTTCTGCGTGCACACAAATGCCGATGTGAGCACTGCCAAGTGATGTGCCTCGGCAACCGAGCGACCGAGCAGAATGTTGGCAATGAATGCAGCGGTGAATGAGTCGCCTGCACCTACGGTGTCGGCCACCTGCACCTTGGGAGTGGGCTGGAAAGAGACGTTGCCCGGAGTGAACACATAGCTGCCATTGATGCCACATGTGAGAATGAGCATCTTCAGGTTATACTTGCCAAGCAGAATCCAGCACTTGTCCTGAAGATCGATGCCGGGATAGCCAAACATGCGGCTCACCGTCACCAGTTCCTCATCGTTAATCTTCAGTATGTTGCAGCGCGTCATCGAGTTGCACAGTATATCCTTGTTGTAGAAGCCCTGGCGCAGGTTCACGTCGAATACCACAAGAGCGTCGTCGGTCTTGGGCATTGCGTCGAGGAAGCGGTTAATCGTGTTGCGCGACACCACGTTGCGCTGGGCAAGCGAGCCAAAGCACACCGCCTGTGCGTGCTCGGCAATAGCCTCAAGGCGTGCGGTGTAGGGGATATTGTCCCATGCCACGTTCTCCTTGATGTCGTATTGCGGGATACCGGCCTGGTCAATCTCCACCTGCACGGTGCCTGTGGGATAAGGCACACGCTCAATCACATGGTTGAGTCCCTTCGATGTGAAGTTCTTCACAATCTCATCGCCAAGCGAATCCTCGCCCACTGCGCTTATCACACAGCTGTTGAGTCCAAACTGCGACACATGGTAGGCAAAGTTTGCCGGTGCGCCACCTATCTTCTTTCCTTCGGGAAGCACGTCCCAGAGTGCTTCGCCCATTCCTACTACATATTTGGTCATATCGTTTATTTTTATTTTTTTGTATTGAAAGATTCTTATTTAATTTATATGTGTGCGTGCTGCCATTATTTTTTAATCTTGATGGTATAGTACATCAAGTAGATCACGCCCACGGTCATCACTGCCACTGCTCCTGCCTGTGCGCTCATAGCGTCGGCAGCAAAGCCCATGGCAAGCGGGAAGATGGTGCCGCCAAAGAGGCCCATGATCATCAGTCCCGACACCTCATTCTTCTTGTCGGGTGTGGCAACGAGTGCCTGCGAGAAGATGATGGGGAACACATTGGAGTTGCCGAAGCCTATGCAGGCTATTCCCACATAGAGGGCGGCAAGCGAGTCGCACATGAAGAGCACCACCATGCCCACGAGCATCAGCACCGAGCTGAGGGCGAAGAATGCCTTTGAGCTTACCCAGCGCAAGATGAACGCTCCAAGGAAGCAACCTGCCGTACGGAAGATGAAATACACACTGGTGGCGAAGCTGGCATCCTCAAGCGGAAGGCCAAGGCGCTCCACGATAATCTTGGGGGCGGTGGTGTTGGTGCCCACGTCGATTCCCACATGGCACATAATGCCGATGAAGCACAGAATGATGAAAGGGTGACCGAGCAGCTTCAGGCAGTCGATGATGCCCGATGCCTTGTCGGGCTTCTCCTCCTTAATGGGAGTTGCTGCAAGCACGGCAATCGACAGGAAGCAAACAGCCGCATAAATCACGAAGAATGCACGCCAGCCTAAGCCGAACACCGGCAGGTAGGTGGTTGCGCCCCATGCTGCGAGTATCGGGGCCAGGAATGAGGCTATTGCCTTCACAAATTGTCCGAAGGTGAGCGTCGAGGCCAGCTTGTCGCCCGAGATTAGGTTGGTCACGAGCGGGTTGAGTGAGGTCTGCATGATTGCGTTGCCAATTCCGAGCAGCGAGAAGGCTGCCAGCATAGTGTAGTAGCTGTCGCCTGTGACAGGAATGATGAGCGACACTATTGTCACCACGAGGCTGATTAACACGGTGTTCTTGCGGCCTATCTTGTTCATCAGCAGTCCCGTGGGTACCGAGAATAGCAGGAACCAGAAGAACACAAGCGAGGGGAAGATGTTGGCCTCCGAGTCGGTCAGGCCCAAGTCTTTCTGCACATAATTTGATGCAGTGCCCACCAGGTCTACAAATCCCATTGCAAAGAAGCAGAGCATCACCGGAATTATCTGCAAAAGCGACGTTTTTTGTGCTTGTGATTTCATATTCGTTTTCAGTTTACGTTGATAATATTTTTTTTTGGATGGTTATGTTTGTTATTGGTTATCGTTATCAGAGTTTTATTCCATACACGTTGAGGTTTGTCACCTTGGCCTTTCCGCCTTCAGCGCTCACGGTGAGGGTGGAGTAGGGCTTGCTGGGGAATACCAGGTTGGTTGTTACCGAGCGTCCGTTGTCGGTGAAAAGCTCAATGCTGGAGCGGTCGACGAAGATGCGGAGCGACACACGTCCGCCCACGGTGCGTGTGGGGGCCACTGTCACTGCCGGGAAGTCGGCGCTGAAGCTGATGTCGCCGCTCAGTCGGCGGTCGACAGCCACTGTTGCGTCCTTGGGGTCATAGGTCATCACCACCTTCTCTCCCACTGCATTGCTCAGGGTGAGGTCGAACTTATCGGCCTTGCGTGCGTCAACATCGAGAAGAATCTCACAGAGTCCGTCGGCGGGGAGCTTGTAGCTCACGGCCTTCTTGCCGGCATTGGCCTTCTTCACTTTCACTTCGAGATTGCCACGCAGGGCGGTGAGCTCGGCTGTAGGCTCGCTGGCAAGGTAAATATCGCCGTCGGCGCCACGGAAGAGCTTCATGTCGCGAGGCAGGGTGTTGGCACTGCGGAATTGCTGTGTGGGCACGTCGGCCGCATACTGCCAGTTGCTCATCCAGCCTATGATTGTGCGGCGTCCTGCGGGGCCGTCGCTGAAGCTTACCGAAGCATAGTTGTCCTTTCCATAGTCGAGCCACTTGGTGGGCACGTTGCCCTCGGCGTCTTTATCGGGGGTGAATGTCTTGCCGTCGAAGTCGCCAATGAAGTATTGGGTTGCGCTGCCGCCGAATGGGCCGCCGGGGTTGATGCTTGAGATAAGCACCCACTTGCTTGTTTCCTCACCCTCCACAGGCAGCTCGAAGAGGTCGGGGCACTCCCATATTCCGTCTTGTCCGCCAAGGCCTTTGCCGAATTTGCTCTCAAGCGTCCACTCCTTGAGGTCGGCCGACGAGAAAATGAGCATCTCATAGTCGAGTGGGTGTGCAAGAATGATGTTCCACTTGCCTATTTTCTCGTTCCAGAACATATTGGGGTCGCGAGACTCGCTCTCGAGGGCGCACACGGGGTTGGCATCGTAGATTGCGAACGAAGCGCCGCCGTCGCTGCTTGCAGCGAGGCTCTGCATCTGGCTTGTTCCGGCCGATGTGTAGAGTGCTATGACAGCGTTTTCTCCATAGCCCACGGTGTTCTTGTAGTCGATGGCGCAGCTGCCGCTGAACACGGTGCCGATTCCGTTGGGCTTAATGGCGATGGGCTCGTGCTTCCAGTGGATGAGGTCGGTCGATGTAGAGTGTCCCCAGGTCATGTTCTGCCACTTCGAGCCGTAGGGGTTGTGCTGATAATAAAGATGCCAAGTGCCGTCCTTGTAGAACATGCCATTGGGGTCGTTCATCCAGCCATAGAGCGGAGTGTGGTGATAGGCGGGGCGATATGCTGTCTCGCGGTTGGTAGTGTCGAAGGTGTCGCTGAGCTTCATTTCGCGCCAGCACACGTCGCTCTTTGCCTCACGCACCGTGCCACGGCCCTGGGGTGTAACCACGTCGAGAATTACATTGTGCCCTTTGTAGGGTGTAAGGTCGAAAGGCACATAGAAGTCGGCCTTCGATTTTGCCAGGCGCACGTAGATTGTCTCGGCTATCTTGCCATCCACAAGCACGTTGATTCGCGCATCTTCTATGCTCTCCTGCACCGGCATGAGCAGATAGGGAGCCTTGCCCGTCACGCGCACAAGTGTATTGGTTGTACTGAGGTGATTGAGCACAATGCCATCGCCGGCAGCGCTGGCCGTGATAGATGCGGCTGCAAGGAGCAGCCCGCAAAAATACTTTGTTACTTCTTTCATTGTTTTATTTTAGTTTTATGTTAATTCGTCGGTATTGCAATCGGCTTTGCCTTTTTTTGATTTTGGCAATGCAAATCTACTAACATATTCACTCTCTGCATATCATTTTCCGTGCATTTCCTATTATTTTTGTTGCAATGCCCCATTTTTCATAGCAATCACCTCAAAATTACTGATTTTTTTCTTAAATTTGCAAATAGAAATAACTTATACCAAGATAATCCATGACAAAGCCTGCCTATACCTTTATTTTTGCCTTATCCTTCTTCTTTGTGCTTTGCGGGTGCACCGAGAAGCGTATATACCGCATTGGCGTGTCGCAGTGCAGCGACGACGACTGGCGCACAAAGATGAACGAGGAAATCAACCGCGAGGTGATGTCGCACGACGACGTTATGGTGGAAATTCGCTCGGCCGACGACAACAACGAAAAGCAAATCTCCGACATCGAGTATTTCGTGGCCAATGGCTTCGACATCATCATAGTTTCTCCCAACGAGGCGGCGGCTCTCACACCCACTATAAAAAAGGTGTATGAGAGCGGTTTGCCCGTGATTACCTTCGACCGCAATATCATTGGCGACTCCTACACGGCCCGTGTGGGTGTCGACAACGTCGACATGGGGCGCTCGGCTGCCCACTATGCCCTCCACCTACTCGGCAGCAACGCCAAGGCTATCGAAATTTATGGCCTCCGCGGCTCCACTCCCGCCGACGACCGCCACCGCGGATTCCTCGATGAGTTCACCGGCAATGGCGGAACAATAGTAGCCACCGGCTACGGATACTGGAACAAGGAGGATGCCATCGTAGTGGCCGACTCGCTCCTGCGCCGCCACCCCGAGGTGAACCTCGTGTATGCCCACAACGACCGCATGGCTATAGGCGCAAGCGAGGTGGCTTCGCGCCTCGGCCGACGCGACGAGATAAAGATAATTGGCATCGATGCAGCTCCTAAGATTGGAATCCGCGCCGTGGCCGATGACGTGATCGATGCTTCGTTCGTCTATCCCACCGAGGGCTACCGCCTCATTCAGCTTGCCCTCGACATCCTCAAGGGAAAGCCTTTCCTCCGCGAGACTACAATGCCACTCACATCGGCAGTCGACAAGACCAATGCCGACATCCTGCTCCTACAGGACGAAACCCTAAAGGAGGAAACCAGCAAAATCCGCCTACTGAAAAGCAAAATCGACACCTACTGGTCGCAATACAATGCCCAGACTTCCCTCTTCTATGCCAGCATTGCCATCATCGTCCTCCTCTCGGGCGTGGTGTTCTTGCTCTGCCGGGCTTTCTGGCAGCACAAGCGGCACCAGGAGGTGCTTATTCGCCAGAACCGCCTGCTCGAGGAGCAACGCGACCGCCAGAAGGACCTCAACGAGAAGCTCGAGAAGGCCACGCAGTCGAAACTGGTGTTCTTCACCAATGTGTCGCACGACCTCCGCACTCCGCTCACCCTCATCGCCGAGCCGGTGGCGCAGCTCTCCTCGGCCCGGAACCTCACCGACCAGCAGCAGGTGCTCATGAAGATAGCCAACAAGAATGTGCACATCCTGCAACGCCTCATCAACCAGATTCTCGACTTCCGCAAATTCGAGAATGGAAAGCTGTCGCTCAATCTCACCGAGATTGATTTCGGCAGCGCGCTGCGAAGCTGGATGGAGTCGTTCCACGCTATTGCCCGCAAGCGGCACATCACACTCTCGCTGCTCGAGCCCTCAGGCGCTGCCCCGGTCATCGCTGCCCTCGATGCCGAGAAAATGGAGCGCGTGCTTTTCAACCTCCTCTCCAATGCCTTTAAGTTCACCCCCGACAATGGCTCTATCACCGTGAGCTTCTGCGCATCGCCATCCTCAATCACTCTTACCGTGGCCGACAACGGTTGCGGAATTGCCTCGGCCGACATCGACCGCATTTTCGACCGCTTCTATCAGACCGACAAGGTGAACCCGCAGGGCTCGGGCATTGGCCTCGCTCTCGTGAAAGCCTTTGTGGAGCTGCACGATGGCACCATAACGGCTTCGAGCACCCAGGGCAAAGGCACCACTTTCACTGTGGTGATTCCCCTGCGACAAATCGACGCCGAGGCTTCCGACCCGGTGAAGCTCATCGACGACGACACCGTAACCTCCGAGCTGGCGCCCATTGAGAGCGAGGGCTCCATCGATGCCGAGCTGCCGCTGCTCCTGGTCATCGACGACAACGCCGACATTCAGCACCTCATCGCAGCACTCCTCGGCAAGGAATACAATGTGATTACCGCCTCAAATGGCGCCGATGGCCTCCGCATGGCCTCGAAATACGTCCCCGACCTCATCATCTGCGATGTGATGATGCCGGTGATGGACGGAATGGAATGTTGCAGCCGCCTCAAGGCCGAAATCTCCACTTCCCACATCCCAGTGCTCATGCTCACCGCATGCTCTCTCGATGAGCAACGCGCTCAGTGCTATGAGTGCGGCTCCGACGGTTACATCTCCAAGCCATTCAACCTCCAGGTGCTTCGCTCACGCTGTGCCTCGCTCATCGCCAACCGCAAGCGCATCAAGGAGCTGTGGCAAAGCCCGGCCGCGGCCTCATCTTCGGTCGCTGCAAAGCCCGCCGAGAAGCCAAAGATGCCTCAGCAGCCGGGCGACATCGACAATAATTTCTACCACCGTTTCATCGAAATATTCACTGCCGAGATGGGCAATCCCGACCTCAACGTCGACGCAATTGCCCAGCGAATGGGCCTGGAGCGCTCGCAGTTCTACCGCAAAATCAAAGCCCTCACCAATTTCTCACCGGTGGAACTAATCAGGAACCTCCGCCTGAAGCAAGGACGCAAGCTCATCACTTCCTCCGAGAAAACCGTGAGCGAGATTGCCTACGAAATTGGCTTTTCCACTCCTGCCTATTTCACCAAGTGCTACCGCGAGGCATTTGGCGAGACTCCCAGCGAAACCCGCTCCCGCCTCTCCCACTAATCTCCCACTCTCTCCACTCTCTGCTATTATTTTCCGTGCAATCTCCATAAAAAATCGTGCATAGCCCCATTTTTTATAGCTTGCGCAACATCGATTATACACGCTGCCCACATCTACTGCCTAATTTTGCGACACAAAATCATTTTCAAAAAAACTATTTTTTATTTTTTATAACAAAACCAAAAACTAAAACAAGTGACAGCATGAAAAGATTTATTCTTAGTGCCATTCTCTTCCTGTCAATGGCAATTGCAGCACAAGCACAAAGCATCTCTGTGCAAGGCGTGGTGGTTTCGGCCACCGACGGCGAGCCACTGATTGGTGCCAGTGTAGTTTCAAGCGCTAAAGGCACATTGGGTGTCTCGACCGACCTCGACGGACAATTCACAATCAAAGTGCCCGAAAATTCAAGTATCACAGTGACCTATGTGGGCTACAAGCCCCTGACACTGAAAGCTGCCCCCCACATGACCATTAAGCTCGACGAGGACACCGAGCTCCTCGATGAAGTTGTTGTTGTCGGTTACTCCACCGAGAAGAAAAGCGACCTCACCGGATCGGTTTCGGTAGTGAAGATGAAGGACGTGGCCGACACGCCTACCGGTAACGTAATCCAATCGCTCCAGGGCCGCGTGGCTGGTATGATGGTTTCCACCGACGGTACTCCCGGTGGTCTTAGCACCGGCACTTCTATCCGTGGCGCTTCTTCATTCCGTGGCGATGCCAATGGCCCGCTCTATGTAATCGACGGTGTGATGACCCGCGAGAACCCCGGTACGATTATCAACCCCAACGATGTGGAGTCGATCCAGGTCCTCAAGGATGCCGCCTCGGCTTCTATCTATGGCGCCCAGGCCGCAAATGGTGTTATCATCATCACCACCAAGCGTGCCAAGAAGGGTGAGGCTCACGTCACCTTCGACGCGACTCTCACTGCCCAGACCTACAACAGCGGACTCGACCTTCTCAACGCCTACCAGTGGGGCGATGTGTATTGGGCTGCCTACAAATATGCACACAATGGCGCAACTCCCTCATCGGCCATCTATGGCAATGGCGCTACAGCACAGCTCCAGACCTACAAGAACCTCAACGGCGCAGATGTGATTCCGCAAACCACCGACTGGGAGGACGAGATTCACCGCACCGCCCTCATGCAGACCTACAGCATCGGTCTTTCTAAAGGCTCTGATAGCGGCTCCTCGTCACTCTCACTCAGCTGGCTCGACCACGATGGTATCGTGAAGGGCTCCGACTTCCAGCGCCTCAACACTCGCTTCAGCAGCGACTATGGCTTCCTCGGAAACCGCCTGCGCGTGGGTGGTAATGTGGCCGTAAACTGGTGGACTGCCCACTACATGCCCAGCGGCGCCGAGGAGAACGCCGTGAAGCAGCACCCCGCCAAGGCCGCCTATGACGAAAGCGGCGTGTGGGTTGACCAAATCAACGACGTGCTTGGAGATGCTCCTAATATGCTTCGCCTCATCGAGAACGAGAAAAACAACAAGCACGAGTACTGGCGCGTGTTTGGTAACGCCTACCTCCAGATTGAGCCTATCAAGAGCCTTATCATCAAGACCAACCTCGGTGTGAACTACTACAACGAGACCAACAAGACTTTTGAGCCCGCATGGCTGCGCGACACCGTGAACAAGCTCACTCAGTCGACCGCCAAGAATCAGGACTGGGTGTGGACCAACACCGCTCAGTATGACCGCACTTTCGGCAAGAACTCTATCATGGCCCTCGTGGGTGTGGAGGCTAAGAAGTATCACAACGAAAGCTTCTTCGGCTATGGCACCGGCCTCGCTATCGAGGACCCCAACTACCTCTACCTCGGCAACGTCACCGCCAACAAGAATGTGGGCGCCGGCGCTTCCAACTACTCCATGTTCTCGGGATTCGGCAAGATCAACTACACCTGGGACGAGAAGTACCTCGCTTCGTTCACACTGCGCCGCGACGCCTCGTCGCGCCTCTCCAAGGACCACAACTACGACTGGTTCCCCTCGTTCTCGGCCGGCTGGCGCATATCTAATGAGAAGTTCATGCAGGACACCCGCTCTTGGCTCAACGAACTCAAGATTCGCGGTTCGTGGGGTATCAACGGTAACGACCTTATCGACAACGAGGCTTTCTATGCCAAGTATCTCATGAGCCTCGACCGCGGCTCCTACAACATGAATGGCGACGGCAACACTCTCTCGCCGGGTGCCTACCGCATTCGCACCACCAACCCCGACCTCAAGTGGGAGAAGACCTATCAGACCAACGTGGGCGTGGATGCCTCGCTGCTCAACAACCGACTCACCGTGTCGCTCGACTACTTCTTCAAGGAGACCAAGGACATGCTCGTGGAGAAGCCCTATATCGCCACAATTGGTGAGGGTGGCTACTGCTGGTACAATGGTGGTGAGATGACCAATAAGGGTTTTGAGGGCCAAATCAACTGGCGCAGCAAAGCCGGCAAGGACTTCAACTATGAGGTTGGCTTCAATTTCACAGTGCAGAAGAATGAAGTAACCGCTCTTCTCGACGACATCAAGTACACCTATGGTGGCGGTTACGGCGACCTCTCGCTCGTGGGCCAGTCGCTCGGCTCTTGGATGGGCTTCAAGACCGATGGCGTGTTCCACAGCCAGGAGGAAGTTGAGAAATACAAAACCGACTATCAGGTTGAGTTCGGACAGCCCGGCGTAGGCCGCATAAAGTATGTCGATGCTAATGGCGACGGCAAGATCAACTACAACGACCGCACTTGGCTCGGCTGCGACCTCCCCAAGGTTCAGCTCGGCATTAACCTCGGCGCAAACTGGCGCGGCTTCGACCTGAGCATGTTCTTCAGCTCTATCATTCGCGACGCTTTCAACAACTCGAAGTATTACACCGACCTCTTCCAGTGCTGGAACGGCAACCACGGCACCCGCCTGCTCGATGCAGCCAAGGCCTACGAGAACTTCCTCACCACCGGCTACTACAACTGCGACACTCCGGCCCCGACAACCGACAATGGCAACAATGAGCACGAGGTTTCGGAGTTCCACCTCGAGAATGGCTCTTTCCTCCGCCTCAAGACTCTCTCGCTGGGCTACACCCTGCCGGCAAGCGTAATGAGCAAGCTCCACATGAGCAACGCCCGCGTTTATTTCCAGGCTCAGAACGTGTTCACCATCACCAGCTACACTGGTGCTGACCCCGAAGGCCTCGGCTATCCCTATGCTATGCCTCGCCAGTACACCTTTGGTATCCAATTCGGTTTCTAATCACAATTTAGTAAATATCATTAATAACTTTCGATTACAATGAAACTTCGTAATATATTTCTCACAATCTCTTGCACAGCCCTCCTGGCTGCCTGCAGCGACGACTTCCTGGAGAACAAGCCCCAAGGCAGCCTTTCGGATGGTGTGATGACCTCGACCGATGCCATCGACCTCCTTGTGAACTCGGCCTACGAAGGCCTCGCAGGATTAACTAATGAGCAGGGCGACCCTTGCATGCGCCCCACTTCCAACTGGAGCTACGGCGAAGTTCGCGCCGACAACGCCTATAAAGGCGGTGGCGGTGAGGGCGACGTGTGGGACGTGCACGCCATGGAGACTTTCCAGTTGCAGTCTAACAACTGGAACATCGACGGCAAGTGGTTCAACCTCTACAGCCTTATCTCGCGCTGCAACGCTGCCCTGCGCGTGCTCAATGCAGCCGACGAGAACCAGGTGACCGTGAAGGCTTCGCGCATCGCCGAGATGAAGGTGCTCCGCGCACACTTCTACTTCGAACTGGTGCGCCTGTTCAACCAGGTTCCCTACTTCGATGAGAATCTTCCCACCAATGAATATGTGAATGTGCGCAACAATGAGTTCACCCGCGATGAGCTTCTCGGAATGATTGCCAAGGAACTCACCGACGCTGCCGAGAGCCTTCCTGAGCGTCAGGCAGAGGTGGGACGTATCAACAAGAACATCGCTCTTGCCTATGCTGCAAAGGTGAAGCTCTATCAGGCCTACAAGCAGAACCCCGAGACTCACGCCGTGACTGAAGTCGACAAGGCGCTGCTTCGTGAAGTGGTTTCGCTCATCGACCAAGTGAAAGGCTACGACCTCCTCAGCGATTTCCAGCAGCTCGACCTCATCGCCTATGAGAACGGCGTGGAGTCGGTGTGGGCAATCCAGTACTCTATGAACGACGGATCGGAGAGCGCAGGCCGCGTGAACTGGAGCAACCTCCTCAACTCTCCCGGCGGCAACAGCCCCTACCACGGCGACGGCTTCTTCCTCCCCTCGCAGGACCTCATCAACGCTTATCAGACCGACGAGAATGGTCTCCCGGTATTCGACTACCAGTCGCGCCCCGACTATGGCGTGGTTACATTCATCGACGATGAGCACCAGACTCTGAGCAACACCGAGCCTAATGTGGATCCCCGCCTCGACTTCGTGACAGGCCGCCCCACCATCACTTGGAAGACTTGGACTAACACTCCCTGCCAGTCGTGGGTACGCGACCGCGGAGTATATGGTCACAATTGCGCAAAGCGTTTCTGGGTGTCGCCCGAGTCGAGCGATATGTTCCAGGGCTGGCCTTGGGGAGCCTCACACCTCAACTGGCAAATCATCCGCTACGCCGACCTCCTGCTCTACAAGGCTGAGGCTCTCATAGAGCTTGGCGAGAACCTCGACACTGCCCGCGAGCTTATCAACCGCGTGCGTACCCGTGTCATGAACAGCGCCTATGTGAAGGACTTCAACGACCCCTCGAAGAATGCTGCCAACTACAAGATTGGCCTCTATCCCGCCTCAGGCTGGACTCAGGACTACGCCCGCAAGGCTCTCCGCACCGAGATGCGCCTCGAGAAAGCCCTCGAGGGTGAGCGCTACTTCGACCTCGTGCGCTGGGGCATTGCCAAGGAAGTGATGACTGCCTACTTCGACGCCGAGAAGGACACCCGCATCTACTACAAGGACTCGAAGTTCGACGCCGGCGAGGAGTACTTCCCAATCCCCGTGGCTCAATACAACTTCTCGGGTGGCCTCTATGTGCAGAACCCCGGTTATCCGGCCTTTAATTAAGCTAACCATATATAACCATTATTTTCTCTTCATGTAATTTTTCAGGTAAAAAAGATTGTTTTAGGTTTTATTGGGTATTTTTGAGTTTTTCAGATTTTTTCTTCTATTGATTGTAAAAAAGGTTGCTTTATTGCGTTTTTCCATAAAGCAATAAGCAACCTTTTTTATCTTTCTACCAACCACAGTTTTATTTAATGAAACACTATTTTATCATATCACTGTTGTGGCTTCTCTCGGCTGTTCCCGCCCTGGCACAGGACCTCTACACCGAGAAATACCGCCCGCAATATCACTACACTCCGGCAAGCCGCTGGATTGGTGACCCTTGCGGCCTCATGAAGCACAATGGAAAATACTTGGCCTATTGCTGGGGTGCAGCCCAATCGACCGACCTCGTACACTGGACTGAGCTCAACGACAATGCCATCACAAATATCCCCAAGGGCATAGCGCCCTTCACCGGCAGCGTGGTAATCGACCGCCACAACACCGCCGGATATGGCGAGAACGCAGCTATCGCCGCTTTCACTTCATTCGACGAAAGCTCGAAGAAGCAATCGCAATCCATAGCTTTCAGCCTCAATGGAGGCACCACATTCCAATACTACGACCTCAACCCCGTGCTCGACATTTGGAGCACCGAGTTCCGCGACCCAACCGTGATATGGGACGAGAAAAACCACCGCTGGGTGATGCTCGTGGCCAAGGCTCTCGAGAAAAAAGTGGCTTTCTACCACTCGCCCGACCTCAAGCACTGGACGTGGCTCAGCGACTTCGGCCCTATGGGCGACTCCGAGCGCTCCTGGGAGTGCCCCGATATGTTCCAAGTGTGTGTCGACGGTAACCCAAGCGTGAAAAAGTGGGTGCTCCTCATCTCGGTGAACTGGGCTCGTGAGCAATACTTCGTGGGCGACTTCGATGGCTCTACCTTTGTCCCCGACCAGCCTAATGCCGAGCCTCTCTATGTTGACCACGGCCTCGACTACTACGCCTCTCGCGTGTTCCAGAACTTCGACGCCGACTCTCACCAAGTATTCACCATTGGCTGGGTCAACACATGGGACTATGCCACCACTGCTCCCTCTACCTGGGGCAAGGGCATTTGGTCGCTGCCCCGCGAATACTCGCTGCGCTCCACCCCACAGGGCCTAAGGCTCTATCAAAGCCCCTGCGACGCATTGCAGTCGCTGCGCGGCGCCAAGCACTCAGCAACCCGCCGACTGAAGCCGGGTATCACCCCACTGCGCGAAATATCGAAGATGGGCAATACCTACGAGCTCATCGCCGAAATAACCCCTGCCGCAGCCGCGCCTGCCGATGTGGTTGGCTTTAACCTGTGCGAAGCCGCCGGCCGCAAAGTCGTGGTGAGCTACGACACAGCCTCGGGCACACTGCTCATCGACCGCACCAACTCCACCGATGCGCAAATCCCCAAGTTCAGCCGCATAGCCCACCACAAGGTTGCCGCAATCGATGGCACACTGAAGTTGCACATCTTCGTTGATAAATCTACAATTGAAATATTCGCCAACGACGGCGAGGCAGTTTTCTCACTCCTCACCTTTGCCGACACAGAGCAGACCGCAGCAAGCATCTTCTCACTCACCGGTAAAACGAGCGTGAAACTCACCGCTTGGCAACTGAAATCGATATGGCAATAGCCTGCAACAC